>NZ_JBLKRU010000053.1:0-50825 GCF_047608185.1 Caballeronia eucalypticola | reverse complement strand
GTGCAGCTTGCGTGATGCAGTTTTGCACTGTGCCTGCACTCAGGCTCAGGCCAAACAGGTCGCGCAACGCCTGCGAGGTACGCTCCAGAGGCAACTGCTGATATTGCGTCAGATAGACCGCTGCGGCCTGGATCTGGTTGCCGTACTGCACCGCCTGGCTAAGACCTTGGGGAAACTCGGCGCAATGCACTTTGCCGCAGCCGCATTGCGCCTGCTCCACGCGATGGGCTGTCACTTCAAACCGGATCACCGGCAAGTCAATCACCTGCCGCTCTTCGGCCAGTACCGAAACGCGATCGGCCGTGATTTCTTGACCACAGTTATCACATACCCGACTCACTCGATGAATCTCAACCCGATCCGGGTGCGCCACGCGTTTAAGCGTCTTGCCCTCATGGCCTGGCTGAGCGCCTGGCATGGCTGCGCTCACCGTGCGCTGCGATTTGGGCTTGGGTTTGCGCTTCAGGCCATCCGAGGACGGCGGCTTGCTCGAGTTGTGGCTGTCCTTGCCGAGCTTCGCTTCAATCTCGTTCAGACGCCTCACCAAATCAATGATGAGCGCGTCTTTCTGCTCGTCCGTTAGATTTTTAAGGTTGGGCACAAATGTCATCTCCGAATCATGCCGAGCTTCGCAGCAGTTTACAAGTGCTGACTAGTTACCTTTGGACAAAGAAATGACGTGCCGCCACGCACAGTGGCTAATAGTGATAAAGAAAACAGCTAACGTAAAACCCGCGAAGACCTAAAGAGCAGCAACCCGGCATAGACTCAGACCGCTAACGCAGAACCCGTGCAACCCGGCAATGAATCCGACCGCTAACGCCGGAACCCGTGCAACCCGGCATCAACCCCGCCCCCTTCCGCCCAACCCCAAATGCGAACGAAAACCAACTTCGCATCGACCTCAAAGCGGCTTCGGCGGATGAGAAGCTAACCCTGCTCGATGCCAGAAATGTCGACCTTAAGATCAACATCAGCATCATAATCAACGCCATCAATCCCGAACCCGAACAACCTCAGAAATTCACTCTTATAACCGGCGAAATCGGTGAGTTCATAGAGGTTGTCGCTAGTCACCTGATCCCACAGTTGCTGCACGCGACCCTGCACCGCCGGACTAAGTTCTTTAGCGTCCGCACGCAACCGGCCCTCCTGATCCATCTCCGGCGATCCGCCATACAAACTGTCTTTGTAGAGACCATAAACCTGTTCGATACAACCCTCGTGCGTACCCTCTTCTTTCATGACCTTGAAGAGCAAGGACAAGTACAACGGCATCATGGGAATCGCTGAGCTAGCCTGCGTAACAACCGCTTTCAATACCGATACGCGCGCGTCACCCCCATGCCCGGACAGGCTGTCGCGAATCGCAAGGACCTTCTGATCCAGGTCTTTCTTGGCCGCGCCGATCGAACCATTCCAATAGATGTCGTGCGTTATCTTCTCGCCGAGATACGTGAACGCAGTAGTCTTCGCGCCCTCCGCCAGAACACCCGCGGCAAGCAAGGCATCAATCCACATCTGCCAGTCCTCACCGCCCATCACGGCAACGGTGTTGTCGATCTCGCTTTGCGTCGCCGGTTCCAGACTGCTTTCCTTGACCACTTCCTTGTCGGTATCGAGGCCGCGTAGCGTAATGGACTTGCCGACCGGTTTCAGTGTCGAAGTAAAAACCTCGCCCGTCTTCGGATGTGTCCGTCGCGGTGACGCGAGGCTATACACGACCAGATCGATCTGCCCAAGATCCCGCTTGATGACATCGATTGTCTTCTGCTTGATCTCATCGGAAAAAGCATCACCGTTGATGCTCTTTGCGTAAAGTCCTTTCGCGGCCGAGAATTTGGTGAATGCCGCACTGTTGTACCAGCCGGGCGAGCCGGGTTTGTTTTCTTCGCCCGCGCGTTCGAAGAAAACACCGAGGGTATCGGCGCCGCAACCAAATGCCGCCGTGATCCGGGCAGCAAGCCCATAGCCGGTCGACGCGCCAATCACCAGGACTTTTTTGGGTCCCTCAGCAATAGGACCTTGCGCCGTCACGTAGCCGATCTGTTGCTCGACGTTAGCTTCGCAGCCAACCGGATGAGTAGTCACGCAAATGAAGCCGCGCACGCGTGGTTTGACGATCATGAAGACCTCGATTGGGAACGCCTGAATTGCATTCAGGCAGCGCGAAAAATTTCGAGCATTGTAAATGACAGGCGTCTTGCCGGTCTCCGCTCGCTTCGTTTTCACGGTGACCCGCCGGGGTAAGATACCGCTTTCGTCAACGCAGCGTCAGTTCAGAGGTGCGGCCTCCCATAGTATCCATGCGTCCGTGAAAGCGTGATGCTTACCTCATGATCTCTACCCAGTACATCAGCCGGATCAGCTTGCAGCGCGACAAGGTCGAGTTATTCGATCGCTATCCGTTTTCGCTGCCGGCAGTCCGGTCGCTGGACACGCTTGAACTGCATCCCAAGATTACTTTCTTCGTCGGCGAAAACGGCTCCGGGAAGTCGACGCTCCTCGAAGCCATCGCCGTATCGATGGGATTCAATCCCGAAGGCGGCACGAAGAACTTCAACTTCGGCACCCGCGCATCGCACTCGGTGCTCGATGAATATCTGCGTATTGCCAAAGGCGTGAAACGGCCGAGAGATGGCTTCTTTCTGCGCGCAGAAAGCTTCTTTAACGTGGCCACCGAAATCGAAAATCTCGATTCTGAACCTTCCTTTGGCCCTCCCGTCATTAACTCCTACGGCGGCAGTTCCCTGCACGAGCGTTCACATGGCGAGTCCTTTTTGGCGCTGCTGATGAACCGCTTCGGCGGCAAGGGCCTTTACCTCCTCGACGAACCGGAAGCCGCGTTGTCGCCACAACGGCAACTCACCGCACTGGCGAGACTTCATGACCTGGTCCGCGATGAATCCCAGTTCATCATCGCCACTCACTCGCCCATTCTGATGGCGTATCCGGACGCGTGGATCTATGAGTTCACGACGGAAGGGGTAACGCGCGTCACTTACGAAGAGACCGAACACTTCCAGGTCATGCGAGCATTCCTGGCCAACCCCGAACGCATGCTGCGCACGCTTCTGAGTGACGATGAATAGCGTCGCCCGGGGTCCGGCCGATTTCGCATCCAACAACCACCGACCCTCTGAGGTTCCATCATGGAACACATTGTTTTCCGGTCTGCTCTCTTAGCCGATGTCCCCGCGATCGTCGCATTGCTAGCCGATGACGAACTCGGGAGCAAGAGAGAAATCACCGGCACGCCGATTGACCAAAGATACGTCGATGCATTCCGGGCAATAGAAGCCGATGCGAACCAGCGATTAGTGGTAGTTGCCGACGGCGGCGAGATAATCGGCACGCTTCAACTTTCGTTTATCCCTGGCATTGCGCGCATGGGATCGTGGAGAGGCCAAATCGAAGCGGTGCGAATCGCCACGCATCGCCGCGATTCCGGGCTGGGGCAGAAGATGTTCGAATGGGCGATCTCCGAATGCAAGTCGAGGGGGTGCAGTCTGGTCCAACTCACGACCGACAAGAGCCGTACCGACGCTCACCGGTTCTACGAAAAGCTCGGCTTCAAGGCCAGCCACGAAGGTTATAAGCTCGCCTTGTAGAACCCCTCGCCCCCCTCCGCACTCATCCGGAACACACACGCACGGGCATCCGTGCGTCTTCATTTCCACCAAGCCAAGTCTTATCGCGCATGGGGACGCAACAGAATCTGCTTGCCTAAATCGCTGCACCGGATAATATATTGGCATATGCAACTACTTTAAATGGTCTTGCAACGGGTCGATGCGCCCCAGCCGGGCCGCCCGTCATCCCATCAAGGCAAAGGTATGCAGAAAAGATTTCTGTTGTTGTTATGCGTATCCGTACCGTCGTTCATGATCAACCTCGACGCCAATATTGTGGCGGTGTCGCTCTCGTCGATTGCGCGATCGCTGCATGCGGATTTCGTCGCCATTGAATGGGTGATCTCGGCTTACACGCTGGCATTTGCAACGTTGGTGATGCCTGCCGGCGCACTCGCCGACCGCTTCGGCAGAAAGCGCTTGTTGATCATTGGCTTGCTTGTCTTCACTACCGCGTCCTTCTTCTGCGGCGCCGCTACATCAACGGTTGTGTTGAACGCCGCACGCGCGCTGCAAGGCGTGGGTGCCGCGTTGCAGCTTAGCGCGGCACTCGCAGTTCTCGCGCATGGATTCCAAGGGAAGGAGCGCGCCAAGGCGTTCGCGTTCTGGGGTTCGGTGATCGGCGTGGCCATCATGCTTGGGCCTGTGGCAGGCGGATTGATCACCCAGTCGCTAGGCTGGCAATGGGCTTTCTACGTGAACCTGCCCGTCGGCGCAATCATGATTGCCATGACGTATTTCGTAGTCGATGAATCCAAAGATCCGCACGCAATCGCCATCGATATTTGGGGCGTTCTGACGTTCAGCGCGTTCCTCGGACTGCTGACCTGGGCGCTGATTTCAGGCAATCGCGAAGGCTGGCTCAGCACGTCCGTCAGAGCGCGGTTAGCGGGCTCAATCATTTTCCTTATTGCGTTCGTGATCGTCGAGCTCAAGCAGGCACGACCCATGGTCGAGCTAGGCTATTTCATCAAGCGAACCTATTTGGGCGCGAGTCTCGCCGGCGTGTCGTATGCGGTTGCGTTCCTGACCATGCTGACCTATCTGCCCTTCTTCTTCCAAAGCGCGCTCGGCTATTCTCCGCTCAATGCGGGCCTGCTGATGCTGCCGCTTGCCGTGCCTTTGTTCGGCGTACCGCGCATTGTGTCCGTGTACCTCGATCATCGGATGTCAGGACGCATGCTGCTCGTTTGCGGCCTGTTGCTGGTCGCGGTTGGCTTGTTCGGAACCGCGATGGAAATCCAGTCGCTCACCTATAGCGCGATCTTTCTCCCCATGCTCGTTGCCTCCACCGGGGCGGGAATTCTCAACGGTCAGATCGCCAAGGTCAGCATGACTGTGATTCCCGTGGAACGGGCAGGCATGGCGTCAGGGGTATCGGGGACCATGCGGTTCAGCGGCATCGTGGTGGGGTTCGCGGCACTGGGCGCGTTGTTGTTTTATCGAATCCAGGCGAGCATTGAAAGAGAATTGCCTTTAATCGGCGCCCACGACAAGCTCGAGATCACGCGCTCTATCGCGAATGGGAACATCGCTTCCGCGGCCTCGCTTATTTCATCGCATCAAGGGCTTGGATCGATTGCGCGAGCGAGCCTTGGTTACGGATACGAAGGTGTGCTGCTCGCGGCTTCTGTTGTTGCATTCGCGGCGAGTGCGGTGTGCTGGCTGTTGATAAGCGCCGAGGAAACGGCGCCTCATCAGGATCGGCAGTCCGCCATGCGCCTGGATGTGTCAATAGACTAAGATTGCCGGACGAACTTCCGAACCGTTACTTTCACCGTAGTTATGCAGAGCCATGAACACTTCGAATAAGAAGCACTCGTCCGCCGCAGTCTCTCTATGCAATGGGGCCGCATTGCGCAAAGCCACACGCAGGCTTTCACAGCTTTATGACACCGTGCTCGCGCCGTGCGGCCTCAAGCTGTCGCAACATTCAACGCTTGCGCATATCGATCGGGCAGGCACGCCGAACATGAGCGATCTGGCTAGAGACATGGTGCTTGACCGCTCCGCACTTTCGCACAATCTCAAGCCGCTAGAACGCGATGGGTTTATCGAATTGCTTCCCGATGAAACCGATAAACGCGGGCGCCTCGTTGCCTTGACGCCGGCTGGAAGAGACAAACTGGCCGAGTCCAAAGTTCTTTGGAATGAAGCGCAAAGACGCTTCGAAAATGCCTATGGCACTGCCAAGGCAATGAAGCTGCGTGCGCTGCTGGCAGACGTTTATTCCGACGAAATGGAGCAATTGTTCCTGGACGAATGATTGCAACGAGCCAATTCCGGCGACGCGCAATCGGCCGCCCTCAAGCGCGTCCCTTCGCCGCAAAACCGTATGAAACCGACTAGGCGAATCGATTAAACGCTTGGCAGATCTTCGAGCGTTTTTTCAATCCGACCCTCTTCAAACGAGGTTTCAATGCCAATGTGCCCATTAGCGTAAGGGATCGAACTAACCTGGGGACCGAGATAGCTTCGCCCGCCGAGCTTGAACACCGTGCGCACCATCTCCCCTTTTTCGAGGATCTTCACGACGTGATCCACATCGACGACTTTGGGTGCCGACGTCCAGTTGGCCGTCAATTCGTCGATGTTTCCCCAACGCACATGAGTGACACGATCATTGGTCCAACGCACACCATCAATGGCAACAATAGACATGGCTGACTCCGTCTATTAATGAAGCAGCTTAGTGGAACAGCAACCTCGTCCTAAGTGCCCTTTTTAATTCTTGTATTGATCTTGGGAACGAACGTTTCGCGTGGCGCGGCTCGCCGGATTGCAGGCTTCTGCGGGATCGCTGGGAATCGATTTTTTAATGCGGGCAATGCACGGCGAACGGGAAATAGATTGACATGGTTCTGGCGAATGCACAAGCGAGCGCCGGGCCTCGCATGCAGTCGCAATCTTGTGTGCAAGTCCTGTCCTTTTTGCGCGTCAGGAAATTGAGCGCAAGGGGTCATTTGTCATCCGAAGGTCTGCAATCAGGTGCTCGATCACCGCGCGACCGGCCGCACGTGTAGCGCGGCCTAGCGGGAAATAGGCGTGCACGGGAACATCAACAGTTTTCCAGTCCGTGAGCAGCGCGACGAGCGACCCGTCTTCGAGTTCACGGCGGCATGCCCATCCAGTCGTCGACGTAATGCCAAAACCCGCCACCGCGGCAGCAACAGTGCCCTCGTTCTCGTTAGTCGTGAAATGCGACGAGACTTCCGCCTCCACCGTCTCCCCATCACGCTCGAACTTCCATGCCCACGGAACCGACGTGGCAGGTCCTGCCACTATCCGGTGCGAAACGAGATCAGCAGGCTTCATTGGGGTACCCGCGCGCTCAAGATAGCTCGGTGCCGCGAGGATCATGCGAGGGATCGTTGCGATAAGTTTCGCCGTCGCACCCGAATCCGCCAGCGGGCCGAGGCGAATCGCGACATCGACGGCGTCGCGAACCAGATCCTGCCTTCGATCCTCCAGGAGAAGCTGGATTTGCAGATTGGGATGCCTGACAGTAAACGTCGTAAGGCGCGGGATGACTTCTCGAATTGCCACGCTGGTCGGCATGCTCATACGCAGCGACCCGCGCAACTCGCTGCCTTCGCGCACGCTATGTTCCGCTTCGTCGAGAGCCATAAGGATCGGCTCCATCCGGGCGAGGAATTCGGAACCCGCATCCGTTGGCACGACGGCGCGTGTGGTGCGTGAGAGCAATCGGGCGCCGAGACCCGCTTCCAGCTCGGCAATGATGCGTGAGGCCTGTGACTGCGAAAGTCCGCATTCGCGCGCCGCGGCTGAGAAGCTGCCTAGCCGGGCGACGCGGGTATAGAGCTTGAGCGCGAATATGTCTTTCATCAAGGTTCCCGGGAAGCGAGATAGTTGCGCCAGCGCCAGCCTTTCAGCTAAGGCAATTAATGCGCGCAAGACATAAAAGATAACCGATATTAGTAGACGTCTGGCTCTTCTTGCTTGCGGACCCAACAAAACTACCGGGCGCAATGCATATAAAACTTCAAACTCAAGCGCGAGCGCCGCTGGTGCCAATCATAGCGTTGACTGAACAATCCTTAGACGTTCTTGCATTAAACCCATGTGTAATCCACATAAGTCATAGCTGAAATGACCGACTACCGGCTAGAGGGCGGTCGCTTTAACCTGTGTTCATCGACAACGCGAGTTCACCCCGTCTTACGCGTCGTTTCTTTTCACCACCGGAGATTTGACCATGAATGACCTGCTCGCTTTTGCCGTTGACGCCCACGGCGGCCTGGACCGTTGGAATACGTTCAGCCGACTCAAGGCCGAGCTATCGATTGACGGCGCGATCTGGCACCTGAAGCAGCAACCCGGTCTGCTCAATAACAAGATCTTCGAACTCGACACGCATAAGCAGCGCCTGACAATCACCCCCTTCCTCGCCGACGGTCAGCGCAGCGTGTTTGTTCCGGGTCGTGTATCGATCGAAACGCTGGACGGCGCGGTGCTAGAAAGTCGTGACGACCCCGAGGCCGCTTACGCAGGTCATGCGCAGGAAACACCGTGGGACAAATTCCATGTCACCTACTTCGCAAGCGAAGCGTTGTGGACCTACCTCACTTCGCCCTTCCTCTACACGTATCCCGGGTTTGAGAGCGAAGAGATCGAACCGTGGTACGAAAACGGCGAAAAATGGCGCCGGCTGAAAGTGACGTTTCCTGCGGATATCCACAGTCACACGCGGACGCAGATTACTCATTTCGGCCCGGACGGATTGATGCGGCGCCACGACTACACCGTCGACATCCTGGGCGGCGCAAGCGGCGCCAACTATGTCAGCGACTATGCCGAATTCCAGGGTATCAAGATGCCGACCAAGCGGCGCATCTACGCTTATGACGAACACATGCAGAAGGTGCCTGAGCCGCTGCTCGTTTCCCTCGACTTCGGTCAGTTGAGCTTTAGTTAAGCTGCCACTAAATCTTCGGCTCCATACCGCATTCGATTGGGAAATCTCACCATGTCTACCGCCCCGCTTTTCGTGCCGCTGCAATTGGGCGCGCTGTCGTTGCCGAATCGTATTGTGATGCCGGCTCTTACCCGCATGCGCGCCGGCCCTGGCGGAGTGCCCTTGCCCATAAGTGCCGAGTACTATGCACAGCGAGCCACGGCGGGTTTGATCATTAGCGAAGCGACGGCAATCAGCGTCAACGGTCACGGTTATCCGCAGATGCCCGGCATTTATTCGCCGGAGCAGGTTGCCGGTTGGCGCGCGGTCACGGACGCTGTTCATGCAAGGGGCGGCCGGATGATGCTCCAGATCGTGCACCACGGGCGCTGGTCACATTCGAGCTACAACCCCGACGGCAGCTTGCCCGTTGCGCCGTCACCTATAGCACCGCCGGGCCTCGCGTACACGCCGGCGTTTCAGCAGGTGCCCTACGAGACACCGCGCGCGCTGGACACGCTTGAAATATCGGAGATAGTGGTGGCGTTCTGGAGCGCAGCGAGGAATGCGCTCGATGCCGGTTTCGATGGCGTCGAGATCCACGGAGCGAATGGTTTCCTGCTAGACCAGTTCCTGCAAGATGGCAGCAATCTTCGCACCGACGAGTACGGTGGATCGATCGAGAACAGGACGCGGCTATTGCTTGAAGTGGTCGACGCAATCACCGATGTTATTGGCTCCGATCGCACCGCTGTGCGCCTGTCGCCGCACGGCAACCTGGGCGGTCTACATGACAGCAACACCGTGCCTCATTTCACCCACGTGATTCGCGAACTCGGCCAACGCAAACTTGCTTATCTCCACTTGATTGAGCCGCGCGCATCGTCGGCGGGTTTAGGCGATAACGCGAGTGTGGACAGCGCGAACAACGCAGCACTGTTCCGTCCAATATTCGATGGACCGTTGATTACCGCCGGCGGCTACAACCCCGGGACCGCCGCCCATATGATCGAGTCCGGGCTCGCCGACGCCGTTGCGTTCGGACGGATGTTCATTGCCAACCCGGACTTGCCTGAGCGCATTCGAGCAAGCGCGGCGCTGAACCAGTTCGATCGGGCGACCGCCTACGCCGGCGACGCGCATGGTTTCACGGATTATCCGGCGCTAACGGTGTAGTTCAAAAATGCGCTCGCGCCGACGAATACTCGCTCAGTGAAGCTTAACCAAACGTAACCCAAAGGAAACGCCATGAGCACTCAAGAGAAGAACAAGCGCATCGTGCTGGAAGCATTCGACACGCTCTTTAACCGGCGCGACTATGCGGTCGCCGAGAACTTCTGGTCTCCTCAGTACATTCAACATAGCGCGCACATTGCTCCAGGCCGCGAAGGTCTTTTCGAACTCACCCGGAATCTGCCTGACACGCTGGTCTATGAGCACGGCGTCATCATGGCCGAAGGTGACTTCGTCATGGTGCATGGACGCTTCTCGGGCAACGGCGGCCCGGCGGCGCTCATTGCGGTCGATATTGTGCGGCTAGAGAACGGGATACTCGTCGAGCACTGGGACGTACTGCAGGATGAAGCGACCGCCGAAACTTCCGCCAGCGGCCGGCCGATGTTCGGCGAGCGATTCCCGGGTTGAGTCGTTCGACCGTAGTTCGTCAACCCCACTGAAAATTTCCCGGGCGTCCTCAGCCTCCGTTCATCGAAGCGCACGATGGACGGCTCGTGGCGTTACCATCAACTGGTATCGATGATCGGAGTTCCATTGAGGCAAATAGTTAGTATCGCTGAGCATTTATCGTGGTTCGCAACGTTAACCTTTATGCACCACGGCCTGTGCAGCAAGGGCTCGAACTCCACCTTCAGATGCTCAAAACGCGTTGACTACATTGTCGAAAAAACGATAACGGGTACACTAGCGCAGCCCGTGTGTTCCGTTCCATGCAACAGCCGTTCCGCCCGTTCAATTTAGTACTGTCTGGCAATCCGCTTTTGTACGTGATCGACGCATGCCACTGCTGCAATCCAATCACTGCGATGCACGTGCTGCAGCGCATATCGGCGTAGCCCGAAGGCGATAAGTTTCTATTAAAGATTGAGTCAGATTTATGCATGCCAGAAAACTTAAGTTTTACGCAAAAAATGTCATCGCCAATCTTTTTCCATCGCTGATTTTCGAAAAAAGATATGACCGCATGTTCAGGAATCTGGACGAACATCAGTGGTCTTATATTCGTTCCCGCGCCAATTATTACAACAAGCTTGAACAGCAATTTGTGCTGAACGAAACGGCGAGTCGCAGCAGCGCGTTGCCTTTGCGCGGCAACCCTAGCGCCTACTACTATGATTTCAAAGAGATATCCCGATACTTCGCGCGCTCCTTAAAATTCAATTATGTTTTCAAGGACATCCGGGAAGCGGTAAATGAGCCAACGCTTCTTAAGACCAGGCCGCTCACCGAATCGAATGAAAATTCAGTCATATTGAAGCTGGACAAGATGAGGCACTTCAACTTCATTGAAGATACGCGCTCATTTGAAAGCAAAATCAACATGGCCGTCTTTCGAGGTGCGTGCTACCAGCAGCATCGAAAAGCATTTGTCGCCAGATATTACAGTTCGGCAATGGCCGATATTGGTGACACTGATGACGCGCAAAAAGGTCGCCACGGTCATCGGCCGTTCATGAGCATTGCAGACCAGCTGAAGTTCAAGTTCGTAATCAGTCTGGAAGGTAACGACGTTGCGACCAACCTGAAATGGATCATGCTTTCGAATTCCGTTTGCTTCATGCGCAAACCGAGGGTGGAAAGCTGGTTCATGGAAGGCTCGTTGATTCCCAACCACCACTACGTTCTTCTGGACGATGATTTTTCCGATCTCGAAGACAAGATAAATTATTACACCAAGCATACAGAGAAGGCGATGGCGATCATCAAGAACGCCAATCAGTACGCCATGCAGTTCCTCGATACGCGCCGGGAAAAACTTATTTCGCTGCTGGTCCTGAGGAAGTATTTCGATCTTTCCGGTCAGTGAAGGCCGATCATCCCGAGACATTTTCTCGTTGCAAGTCCATTGCGCAACAACGCGCTCCACGCATCAAGACAGACGTTCCTCCAGTGAGATCCTCAGCCTGCCGGGCGTCACGCCGTAGACTTCCTTGAAGCCGCGGATGAAATGCGCGGAGTCAGCAAAGCCGCATTCGTAGGCGATTACCGTGATGCGCTTTTCCGTGTTGAGCAGCAGCCAGCGCGCGTATCGAAGCCGCATGGTCCGGTAAAACTCTTTGGGCGACACCCCCATTTCAGTCAGGAAGTTACGTTCGAGTTGCCTCACGCTCGTACCGGTCATCTTCGCGATCACCGTGATGTTGAGTGGCGCCTCCAGGTTTTCTTCCATCAACACAATAGCGTGCCGTACCAGCAAATCACCGACTGCCAGATAGCCGAGCGCCTTGCGGCGCTCCACGAACGACGCATTGCCGTGTCGGCTGACTGTCATTTGATGAATCACCTTGGACGCCCTGTCCGAGCCGCAATGCAGGCTGATCAAACGCGTCGCCAACTCGAGAACGGACACGCCGCCCGCGCACGTGATGCGGTTGCCATCGATCAAATAATCTGAATTGGCGATGACCCGCAAGTCCGGGAACATCGACTTGTAGTCCTCCAGATGAAATGCGTGAACGCAAGCAACACGGTCTCGCATCAAGCCCGCTTTTGCCAATACGAAACTGCCGGTGCACATGCCGATCAGCGGTACGCCTTCGGCTTCGGCCTCGCGCAGGTAGTCCCAGTAGCGACGGTCGACTTGTTCAAGTTTAGGCAGCAGGCCACCAATCACGACGAGATAATCGAATTGCCGCGGCGATCCCTGTATTGCATGCACCGGCACGGCCACGCCGCAGCTCGCTTCCACGGTTTCATCGGCCATCCCAAGCAGCATCCACGCGCAACGCAGCGGACGGCTCTGGTCGCCGAGATCGGCTGCATGGCGCAACGCATCGCAGAAACCCGCTAGCGAAAGCAGAGGAAAACTCGGCCAAAGAAGAAAGCCAATGTTGAGCTCGGCGCCCGAGCGTGACGCATTGCACTCGCGCTTGACGCTGGCGCGATCGAGGCGATCCACCAGATCGCGGCCAAGAGCCGGCTCCCGAACATCGGGTAGTGCTTTTTCGCGTGCCATGACGTTCCCACTAGACCTTGGTTAGTCCAAGTATATAAGCCCAAAAAATGCGCTTGCACGACATGTCGCGTTTCTTCTATTTTTTTACGAGTCGGTGCAATGCCGGGCATTTTGTCGTCCCTAAAGTCACTTCTGTCACCCGCCTCTATCGATCACCGGCAAGCGTCAGTCCGCCATCGTCCAGCAAGCTGCATAACAGGAGAGTCTCATGTCGGCTACATTTCACGGCGCGCTATGCGCCAATATCGGAGTAAGCCTGATCGTGCTCGGCTCGACCGGCGCGTTCGCGGACGAAGTTGTCAAAATTGGACATGCCGCGCCGTTGACGGGCGCGAATGCCGAGTGGGGAAAGGACACCGAAAATGGCGCGCGCCTGGCGGTAGAGGAAATCAATGCGAAGGGTCTCGTGATCGGCGGCAAGAAGGTAACGCTGGAACTTGACGCACAAGACGACGCATCGGACCCGCGTCAAGGCACGCAGGTGGCACAGAAGCTGGTCGACGACAAAGTTGTAGCCGTGGTCGGCCACATGAATTCGGGGACCACGATTCCTGCATCGAAGATCTATAGCGATGCCGGTGTTGTCGAGGTTTCTCCTTCAGCGACTAATCCGGTTTATACGCAGCAAGGTTTCAAGACCGCTTACCGGGTTGTCGCCACCGACGCGCAGCAGGGTCCCGCGCTGGCCGACTATGCGAAGAAAACGCTCGGTGCAAAGTCGGTGGCAATCGTGGACGACGCAACAGCATACGGCCAAGGGCTCGCGAATGAGTTCGAGAAGCAGGCGAAGGCGGACGGGTTGGCCGTGCTCTCACACGATGCAACCAACGACAAGGCAGTCGACTTCCGTTCAATTCTCACGAAGATCAAGGGTGAGCATCCGGACATCATCATGTACGGGGGAATGGACGCCACAGGCGGTCCGTTCGCCAAGCAAGCGCAACAACTCGCCATTGCCGCGCGTGTGTTGGGAGGCGACGGCCTGTGCGCCGATTCGCTCGCCAAACTGGCCGGCGAGGCAGCGGATAACGTGGTGTGTTCGATCGCCGGCATGCCACTGCAAGAAATGCCGAACGGCCCCGCTTTCGAACAACGCTACGAAGCGCGTTTTCATCAGCATGTGCAGCTCAATGCTCCGTTCGCTTATGACGCGGTGTACATCATCGTGGACGCTATGAAGCGGGCCAACTCGACGAAGCCCGAGAACATCCTTGCCGCGATGCCGAGCGCAAATTTCGTCGGTGTGCTGGGCCGCACGCAATTCGACGCACACGGCGATCTGAAGCAAGGTGCAATCTCGCTGTATGACTACAAACGCGGTAAGCAGACGCTGCTCACCGTCGTGAAGATGTAGAGCACATGAACGTCCTTGTTCCTGGCGCGGGCGTAATCGGCGTGGACTCCCCGCCGAAAGCGCGGATTGTACTGATCGGCACAGGCGGCACGATTGCAGGCCGCGGTGCGTCGCCGGTCAACACGTCGGCATATGATTGCTCGGTATTGTCCGTCGACCAGATTCTTGCTGATCTGCCCGCCGCGGCAGCGGTTGCCGACATCAGCGCCGAGCAGTTGTTTCAGTGCGGTTCCGAGAATTTCGGCAGCGAACAACTGCTGCAGTTGGGCAAGCGTATTTCGCTACTGCTGAAACGCGACGACGTGGACGGCGTTGTTGTTACGCACGGCACCGATACCATCGATGAAACCGCGTACTTCCTGCATCTGACGCTCAAAAGCACTAAGCCGGTAGTCGTCGTGGGCGCAATGCGTCCACCTTCCGCGCTGAGTTCGGATGGACCGCTTAACCTCTACAACGCGATCGTCGTGGCGGCAAGTCAGGCGGCCCACGGCAAAGGCACGCTAGTCGTCGCAAACGAAGAGATTCATACCGCGCGTGATGTTGTGAAGACCAATACGTTCAAGCAAGAAGCGTTCAGTTCTCCGTATGGTCCCTTGGGATATATCGTCGAAGGCAAGCCGGCTTTTTATCGACTGCCTGCGCGTGCACATACAGTACAAAGCGAATGGTCGATTGACGAGATCGACGAGTTGCCCGCAGTCGGCATTCTCTACGCGCACGGCGGCATGAACGACGCGATGGTCCACGCCATGCTCAACTCAAGTGTGAAGGCGATCATCTATGCTGCGACTGGCAACGGCAATGTGGCGGCATCGGTGGTGGCCTCGCTGGTTCAGACAAGGGAGCGTGGCATTCATGTCGTCCGAGGTTCGCGCACGGGAAGCGGCGTGGTCATCCGTAATGCCGCGCAGCCCGATGACCGCTACGACTGGCTGGTAACGGACGATCAGGTTCCGCACAAGGCGCGCGTCCTGATGATGCTGGCGCTCACCGGAGAGCAGCGCACGCGTGAACTTCAAAACGTCTTTTGGACGTATTGACCTGATCTCACCACTGAACCGCAGCCTGAATATGACTCACAGGGTCTTGACCCAGCCAAGCGCACCATCCGCAAACTTTCGAAGCAATCGCGCAAGCTCACTCACCTCTTTTGCTTCCCATCCGGCAAGCAATTCTTCGATGATTTTCTGACGTGCCGCGTCCAGCGCGTCCGTCATGACCTGCCCCTGATCCGTAATCACAGCCGCGCGAACCCGGCCATCGGTTGGGCTTGGACATCGTGCGACCAGACCCAGGCTTTCCAGCTTGGCGATCTGCCTGCTGACCGTCGTGTAATCGCGCCCCGCCAGTTCAGCAAGTTCGACAATACCAAGCGGCCCCATCCGTTCTACTCTTGCGAGAAGCGGGAAAAGCGCACGATCCAGGTCGACGCCTGCCGCTTCAATAAGGGCGGCGTCCGGTTGCGGGCGGTTGAGCACACCCGTCAGGTCCAGGAGTGCTTCCCGCAACTCGCGTATTTCGTTGCCCATCGCCATTCGATCCTTGTCAATGTCCGATATATGTGTATAGTACACATATATTCGATAATCCGATCCGAGATAAAGCGTACGCTCGGATCCTTAGAGGGAGAGCATCCATGAAAGCAGCACTCGTTCAGCAAGCCGGCGCGACGCCGGTTTATGCCGACTTCACCGAGCCGGCGGTCACCGAAGGCGTAGTCCGCGTTGCGGTTGTAGCCTCTGCGCTGAGTCACGTCACCAAGAGCCGGGCATCGGGCAAACACTATAGCGCTTCGGCGAAGCTCCCTTTCGTGCCTGGGATCGACGGCACCGGTGTCCTTGACGATGGCACGCGTGTCTATTTCGTGCTGCCTGAAGCGCCCTTCGGTGGGATGGCGGAGTACTCCATCGTCAAGAAGGCGCGTTGCATTCCTTTGCCTGCGGGGCTGGATGAAGTGACCGCGGCGGCCATCGCCATTCCGGGCATGTCGTCGTGGGCGGCGTTGACCGAACGTGCGAAGCTGGTGAAAGGCGAGACCGTATTGATCAATGGTGCAACCGGCGTATCGGGTCGTCTCGCCGTGCAGATTGCCAAGTATTTGGGCGCCGGCAAGGTCATTGCGACGGGGCGGAATGCGGAAACGCTGAAGTCCCTGCAAGCGCTCGGCGCCGACGAGACCATTATTCTCACGCAGGATAACGATGCACTCGAAAGCGCGTTTCAGCAGCAGTTTGAGCAGGGTGTTGGCGTCGTGCTCGACTATCTCTGGGGGCAAAGCGCAGAGTTGCTGCTGGCGGCCGGCGCTAAAGCTTCGCCGGACGGCGTGGCGCTCCGGTTTGTGCAGATTGGCGCCATGAGCGCAGCGAACATCACGCTTCCAAGTGCAGCGCTTCGGTCGTCGGCAATCGAACTCATGGGCAGTGGTATTGGCAGTATTCCCATGCCGCGTCTCCTCGGTGCAATCGAACACTTGTTGAATGCGACAGTCCCCGGCGGCTTCGAGATCGCGACGAACGCGGTGCCCTTGTCTCAAGTCGAGGATCACTGGACCAATGAGAACCAGGCACGCACGGTGTTTACTACAGGGTTGCAGCCGTGACGCATGGTGAGCCGGCGTGGAGTGCCGAGCGGCGACGGCCACGCCCGGCCTGCTCAATGCGCCGCGCTAATCCTCTCGACGCGCCCCGCTTGCCCACGATAGATCAATGCCTTCGCACCAATAGCAAGCACCGACAGCCCGGCGAATATAAGCCCGCAAAGAATTACGCCGGGCATCCCAAGGCTGTTGATAAAAAGACCACCGACCGCCGAGCCCAGAACCACGCCGGCGTTCCCGGCGGACACGAAAAGGCTGGTCGCGAATTCGGGTGCTTCCGATGCTACCGAGGTCAGCCACACCTGCGTAATGACCATGCCGCTGGTGTGCGTGGCTCCCCATAGCAAGGTGATGATTGCCATACTTGCAATGTTGGCACTACCAAGTACATAGAGCACGAGGTAGGCCCCCGCAAGCGCGACGGGATGCAGGAGTGTCGTCTTGAACAGGTGCTTCCCCAACAGCCGACCCGCCAGCAAATTACCCGACACCCCGCCTACTCCGAATATCACCAGCATCATGCTGATCGTGCTGCCATCCATGCCCGTCTGGCTCTTAAGGTACTCGGCGGCGTAGCTGTACACCGAGAACATGGCGGTAAAGACGAGCACAGTCGCCACGATGTTCAACCAAAGCGCAGGCTTGCGCAGCACGCCAAGCTGATGCGCAAAACTCATCGCCACCGGGCGGCCCTGCGCCGGCAACATCAGGAGCAAACCGATTCCGGCGATCGCCGTCACAGCGGAGCAGAAGAGGAAAGACGCCTCGTAGGAAAAGTGTGCGGCGAACCAGGTTGTTGCGGGAACGCCGAGCACGAGTCCGAGCGTTGTTCCAACGAACGCCTGCGCCATGGCGTGTGCCGCGCGTTCCTTCGGATGCAGCGAAGCTACCGCTGTGAATGCCGCTGAGAAGAAGATCGGATGCAACAGTGCTGGAACGATGCGCAACGCCATCAAGCTCGAGAAATTCGGCGCGAAGGCCGACAGCGCGCTGCACACCGAAAATCCCGCCAGTGCAAAAACCAGGACCTTTTTGCGGTTGTGGCGTGAAGAAACCAGCACGAGGAACGGACCGAAGATCGCAACGATCAACGCGAACAAACCCATCAACAAACCGGCTTGGGATACCGTGACGCCAAAGCGTTCCACGATCACCGGGAGAATGCCCACTACGCCGAATTCAAGCGTGTACAAACCAAACAGACCCAGCATGATCGCGGGCATCGCCGCAGCGGACTTGAGTGGGCTCATCGACGTCGTCCTTCCGGCGAGTGGAGTGGACGCCGCATGGTCTTAGCCTTGTTTATGGAGGCTTTCATGCTTCGCTCACCTGGACGACCACTTTGCCAAACGCGCCGCGTTGCAAATGGGCGAACGCTTGCGGCACCTGTGAGAACGGATACGTGGCGTCAATCACCGGCTTGATGCAGAGCAGGTCGATCGTGCGCACCAGATCCTCGAGCGCGCGGCGCGGTCCGACAGCGATACCGACAATCGATGCACGGCTGCCAAGCAGCGGAAGAATAGGCAAGCTGAGCATGTCTGAATCCAGCAGGCCGATGACCGAGATGCGTCCTCCTTGCACCACAGCCTGCAAGGAGCGTTCGACGTTTTTGCCGCCTGTCATTTCCAGGATGTGCTCGGCGCCGCGGCCATCGGTCAACGCCAGCACCTCGTGCTGCCACTCGGGCGTCCTGTTTCGATTGATCCCGTGACGGGCACCGAGTGCAAGCGCGCGGGCAATCTTGTCATCGCTGCTGCCGACATCGATTGTCTGCAACAACCTTGAAACGCGGATTTTTTTCGCGTTGTCCGGACTAGGGATCGCCTATTTGCCGGACTTTGCAATCGCACAACATCTAAACGACGGCAGGTTGATCCATGTGCTGACCTCGTGCTCGGAAGCCGGCTCCGCGTTTCGCATCATGTGGCCTTCAGGCAAACATTTCACGGCGAAGATGCGCGCGTTTATCGACTTCCTTGGAGAGCAATTGTTTCCTGCGCGTGGTGGTGGTGCAGGGATCTCGCATGATCGGATCGAACGATAAGCGCACGGGGTCCGAACGATTCAACGCCGCATCGAACAACCCCAAGGGCTATTACGAGCCCAACGCAGCCGGGCAATAGATTGGGAAAAGAATGGAATTATTAATCAGTATTCCTACTATCTCGCCCTTAACTTAGTCCGCCGTTTCCCGACGTCGACCAGACATATTCGAACTTCGACCTTCAGATCGATACCAGCGCGCACCGCTCCGCTTGTCGCATGCATGAAATCTCGCGCTGATTCAAAATTGGGGACTTGAGTGCTTAGCGCCTTTTCGCACAACGCAGGCACGTTAACTGCTGCTTGATCACGTTACCTCCGCTGTTTGCGGGGTACATTCTTTTTGCAGTTCCCCACTTCCAAATTTCGCTCAACCGTATGAACCAATTTCGTCGAAATATCAGACGAAATGATCGGAGAATGTTGTCATGTCCAATCGTAACCAGTTGCCATCGGAGACCGACGGAACCGATACAGATCCTGACGCCGACCCTTCCTTTCCGCCAACGCCCGTCAGATTCGGACGGCTTGCGCTTTGGATTGCCTCGGCGAGTGCACTGACTATTGGCGTCATGGGAACGGTCGCGTATGGCGTCTGGTTCAATCAGGACCAGCATGCTTACGCCGAAGCCATGGAGCACGCACGGCAGACGCTCTGGCTTGCGGCGCCGGCGCCGGCGGCCGCAGAACCAGTTACAGCGCCGGCCGTGCAACAAACGGCCTCGTCCGATAACATCGCGGCGCCCGTGGCTCCGGCTCGTCCTGTCGCCCTCGCCAGCGCCGATCTGAACGACCCCGTGTCTTCCGCTCAACTGGATTCTCGCGCAGCGCCACCCAATTCGGCCGCGCCCAAACTCGTCGTCATTCGTCCTGTTCGAGCAAGTTGTTCCACGAGCGTTGAACGCCGCCGCCCGGCGCCGCGCGTCAAGACGAGCGGCAACTTGTTCACCCGCATGGGTTCATTTTTTCATCGCGTAAGCTACCGGCAGCATGGAACTGAAAGCCAGCGAGATATCTACGCCCATCCGTGAGCGGCCGCGCGCCCTCAAACCTGTCCGTCCGATGCGTTACAGGCCAGGTCCGGCTACGATCGCCTGCATTTCTTTCCTCTGCCTGCTAATAGGCCTGCTGTCGCTCGCATTCGAAATCCGGACAATTTTTTCCGACCAGTTGAAGCAGGAATACAGCGGACTCGTTCTCGAAGGAATCGAACGGGCGGAGAGCGCTCGCAACCTGGTCCGCGTATGGCAGCCGCAGGCCGATAACAGCGTCGCGAGATCGGGGCAATCAGGACAAGCGGGACGATCGCCACCATCCGGCGACTATCGGCAAGCACGAATCGACCTCGCCGACCGCCTCGCGTCGCTCGCGGCGCTGGTGAACGCAAGCCCGTCGGCCGCGCCGCGTATCCCTCAATCCGCTCTGTCGCCCAACACCAGTCTCGACGATACCGACGCGCTGCTCGCCGTCGAATCCGTGTACTGGCGTGCGCAGCGCAGCCATGACGGCGCCGACGCACGCACCCGCATAACGCGCGTGGCGAGCACGTTGATCGTGCTGTCGGCATGTGTATTCGGTGCGCTGATAACCGCCCTCGGCATGTATGCAAAGCGCACGCGCCAACTGGCGGGCGAGTCGCACAAGTTCGAGCATGCCGCGCTTCACGACGCCATGACGGGCCTGCCCAACCGACGCAAATTGTTCGCTACGCTGGCGGAAACGGCCGCGAGTTCATCGGACGGTGCAAGGCCGCATAAAATCGCCGTGATTTACGTTGACCTGGACGGCTTCAAACAAGTCAACGATTCACTCGGCCATCGAGTGGGCGATGAATTCCTGATTGCGGTTTCAAAGCGATTTCGCAAGACCGTGCGTCTGGCCGATGTGGTCGCCCGCTTCGGCGGCGACGAGTTTGTCGTACTCATCCGAGAATTTTCGACGAGAGCTGAATTAGAGGCGATTGCGCAGCGCCTGATCGACTGCGTGGTCGAGACAGGCGAGCAGATGGGCGTTGGTTTCGTGCACGCCAGCATCGGCATAGCGAGCTTTCCACATCCTGTCAGCGACTACCATCAGCTCGTCGCCGCCGCCGACGAATCCATGTACCAGGTGAAGCGCAACGGCAAGAACGGTTACGCATTCACGACACGGGTCAGCTGAGCAGACATCACACAAGCGCTATTGCGCTTTGCCCGCAGCATCCCCGCTTATCGGCACGAACACGCAGAATCTGAAGGCGCACATTTCCCGATGTCGCTATTGCGTCACGTGCTTGAGAATCGCGTAACGAGCCCTGTCGACTAGCCTGCCATTCTGGCGGTCAGCCTGGCTCGCCTGAGCCGCGACCGGCATCGTTCGCTGTTTATTCAAGAAAACTAAACGATACCGGCCAGAGACCCAACCGAGGAAACCCCACGCGTGCCGTGTTTGCCGCGATCCAGACCATGCTCAAGAACTTTACTATTCGTCGCGGACTCACGATTACCATCGCCGGTTACACGCTCGCGCTCGTCGCGGTTCTGCTTGCAGCCGCTTTGTGCCTGCGCCAGAGCAACCAGGCGCTCGAACAGATGGTCGCCACCGATACCGTCGCCATCACGCATCTCAAGACCAGTTCGCAGCGGCTGTTGCAAGTGCGCCTTGCGCTCGGCAGCTTCGAGACATTGTTCATGCTCGGCAAGGCGGGCGATGACTTGCTGCCCAACGCGCGCAAGACGCTGAAAGCAAGCGGTAGCGAGTTCGATGCGTACCTTGCCAAACCGCGCGATCCGCAAGAAGAGCCGCTTGTGCAAGCCGCCAAATCGGCGCGCGACGCGTTGATTGCGAAGGCGCTCAACCTTGAATTCGATGCCCTCGCGCAGAACGACTTCACGACTTTCCGCACGCTCCAGGTTCAGACGGCGGACGGTTTATACGCGACCTACGATCACGCGATGTCCGCGCTGGAAGCATTCCAGATCGCGCATCAGCAAGACCGTTATGCGCAGGCACAGACTCAGTTCCACACGATGGCGACGGCCGCCGTGATTGTCGCGGCGTTGGCGCTGGTGCTCGGGTTCATCGCACGGGCGGCGCTGAGCGCTGCCGTGATGAAGCCGATCGAGTCGGCGATTCACCACTTCGAACAGATTGCCGCGGGCGACCTGACGGCGAGTATCGACGCCTCGCGGGACAACGAAATGGGCCGCTTGTTTGCAGCGCTCGGCAAGATGCAGCAGGGGCTGGTGGGAACGGTCCAGCAAGTGCGCGGCGGCACGGGTGCGATCTCTCATGGTGCGCGGGAGATTGCGGCGGGCAACATCGATTTGTCGCAACGCACGGAAGAACAGGCGGCTTCGTTGCAGCAGACAGCGTCGAGCATGGAGCAGTTGACGGCGACCGTCCGCCAGAACGCCGACAACGCGCGGCAAGCGAGCGAACTGGCTATCGATGCATCGGCAACGGCCGTACGTGGTGGCACCGTGGTGGGCAAGGTCGTTCATACGATGGACGATATCGCGACGAGTTCGACGCGGATCGCGGACATCATTGGCGTAATCGAAGGGATCGCATTCCAGACGAATATTCTTGCGCTGAACGCAGCGGTGGAAGCCGCGCGGGCGGGCGAACAAGGACGTGGTTTTGCAGTAGTCGCGGGCGAAGTGCGCAACCTCGCGCAACGCAGCGCCGGGGCCGCGAAAGAGATCAAGGAGTTGATCAATGCATCGGCGGGCAAGGTGCAAGCCGGCAACGTGCTGGCGGGGCAAGCGGGCCAGACGATGAGCGAAGTGGTCGCGGCGGTGAAGCGCGTGTCGGACATCATTGGCGAGATCAGCGCGGCATCGAACGAGCAGACCGGTGGTATCGAACAGATCAATCGCGCGGTCGCGCAGATGGATGAGGTAACGCAGCAGAACGCAGCGCTGGTGGAAGAAGCAGCTGCGGCTGCGGCGTCGCTTGAGCAGCAAGCGGAGAAGCTGGACGTCGCGGTGGCGGTGTTTCGGGTTTAGGGGATTACGGTGGTTTTCTCCGGCACCGCCGCAAACATCGTCCGATAATAAGCCCGCCCTTCGCGCATGTGCGATTCAAAACCGAATCCACCACTGAGCATGTCGTTCATATCGGCGCGCGTGATTTTCATCACGTAGCTATGCTCGGTCGTGACCAGCCGGCAGTCCCCTGAAACCTCCGATGCGCTGAACCACTTGCCCGCATCGGCATGACCGGCCGGGTACGCGTGGCCATCATGTTCCACTTGCCAGCGGCCATCGAGCAGGATCCAGAAGTCATCGCTCTTATCCGTCGCCGAACAATTCGTGACCACCGTGCCCGCCTGCGCTTCCCACTCGCGCGAGTGACCTATGGTCCAGCGCAACTGCCCGGTATCGAGTGCGGTAAAAAACGGCGTCTTCCTGAGCAGATATAAATACGTCGTCGATGCTTTCATGGTCTTGCCCTCCTGCTGCGCGTAGCCCTGCTGACCGCATGCGGCGGTCAACATAAGAAGGCCAAGCCAGGCGCCGCGAACGATACGCCTGGCGGCTTTCATCGTGACACCTTCGCTTCAAGCAAGTCGCCCATGCCGATGCGTTTCGCAAAATCAATCCGCACCCGCTCCGATACCTGCAGCACCTGCGCCGCGCCATCGCCGACGAAATCAATCACCGAGCGCATCGGCCGCGTGCCCTTCTCCATCCCGACGATGCGCACCACCTCATCGGCGACCGCCTTCGGATCGGCGTCAGGCGGCGTCAGTGCGCTCAGGCGCTCGCCGATCTTGTCCATCACGCCGTCGTATCGGGCATAGGCTGCAGCGCGCGCCGAGTCGGCTGGTTTGCCCGCGCTCGGGAAGTGGTCGGTGCCGCTGGTGAATGCGCCCGGGACCACAATGGATGTCTCCACGCCAAAGCGCGCCAGCTCATACGCCAATGTGACGGCAAGCGAATCCATCGCGGCCTTGGCTGCGCCGTAAGGTCCCATGAACGGCGGGAAACCACCCTTGGTCGTCGTGCTGCTGATCCACAGGACAAGCCCGGATTCCTGCTTGCGCATATAAGGCAGCACCGCGCGGTTGACGCGCTGCGCGCCGAACAGATTGGTGTCGAATACCTTCATCATTTCTTCCGGCGTGAACGCTTCCGACGGACCAACCACCAGATGCCCCGCGTTCTGCATCACTACGTCAATCCTGCCCTGCTCACGGACGATGGTTGCGGCAGCGGCATCGGCGGAATCCTGCGAGAGGACGTCGAGTTCCAGCGGCATCAACGCAATGCCCTTCTGTGCCGATATAGCCCGCAATTCCTCGGCCCGTGCGCAATTGCGGCCTTCCACATCGCGCATGCTCGCGTACACAATGTGCCCCGCTTCGGCCAGCGCCAATGCGCTCAACTTGCCAATGCCGGTTCCTGCGCCCGTTATCAAAATGACTGACTTCATGATGCTTCTCCGAAATGTTCAGTTAAACTAAGGTCTATGCTTTATCAGGCGACGCCGCCATTCGCGCGCAGGATCTGGCCGTTGACCCAGGCCGCATCCGGACCGGCGAGGAACGATACGACCGATGCAATATCTTCAGGCTGGCCGAGGCGTTGCAGCGGCGGCATTTTCGCGAAGGCCTGGATCTGTTCTTCGGTCTTGCCATCGAGGAATAGCGAGGTGGCGACCGGACCAGGAGCGACCGCGTTCACCGTGATATTGCGGCCGCGCAATTCCTTCGCGAACACATGCGTGAACGCTTCGACAGCTGCTTTCGTCGCGTTGTAAATGGCATAGCCGGGCATGTTCAGGGCGAGCGTCGTGCTCGAGAAATTGACGATGCGGCCACCGTCGTTCATCCGCGCCGCCGCTTCGCGCAGCGTGTTGAAGGTGCCGCGAACGTTGATACCGAAGGTCTGGTCGTAGAGCGCGTCGGAGGTCTCCGCCAGCGGCAACGTCTTCAGCACGCCGGCGTTATTCACCAGCACGTCGACCTTGCCGAGTTGCTGCTCGGTCGCGTCGAACAAGGCGCGGACATCGTCGGGGTTTGCCACATCGGCTTTGATCGCGACGGCTTTCGCGCCCTGCGCGGCGAGCTCCTCGACGAGCGCGTCGGCTTCTTTCGAGCTCGATGCGTAGTTGATGGCTACCGCGAAACCATCGTTGGCGAGACGACGCGCCACTGCCGCGCCAATACCGCGCGATGCGCCCGTGACAATCGCTACCTGGCTGTTCTTGACCGTGTTCATGATTCGCTCCTTTTGAGGTGGTGAAGTGCGTGAATGAAGTATCGATCATTCACATCGAAGGATAATTGGTGGAAATTTAGTAATATAATTCCATTTACTTTAACAATCCAGACCCGCGAGTCGCCCATGGACCGGTTTCAAGAAATGCAGGTTTTTATCCGTATCGCCGAGCGCAGCAGCTTTACGCAAGCCGCCGACGACTTGCAGATACCGCGCGCCACGGTCACGAACCTGCTGAAGCGCATGGAGGAGCGGCTCGGGACTCGGCTGCTTGAGCGCACTACGCGCACGGTGCGGCTGACGCACGACGGCGAGGCGTTCTATCGCCGCTGCGTGAGGCTGGTCGCGGACATGGAGGAAGCGGAGGGGTCGTTCCGCAATGTCGCGCCGAAGGGCTTGCTACGCGTGAATTTGCAAGGGACGCTCGCCCGGCATTTCGTCGTGCCGGCACTGCCTGAGTTCGTCGCGCAGTATCCGGACATCGAATTGCAGATTGGCGAAGACGACCGCTTGGTGGATCTGGTGCGCGAGGGTATCGACTGCGTGCTGCGGGCGGGGACGCTGCAGGATTCATCGATGGTCGGTCGCCGCGTCGCGTTAATGGAGCAGGTGACGGTGGCGAGCCCCGCTTATATCGAGCAGTTTGGGGAGCCGGAGACGCTCGAAGCGCTGGGTACGCATCGGGCGGTGAATTACCTGTCGAGCGGATCGGGGCGGGTCTTGCCGATGGAATTTACCGTCGATGGCCACGTGATCGAGATTCAACTCGCCGCGGTGGTTTCCGTCACAGGCGCGGATTTATATACGGGATCCGCGGTGGCGGGATTGGGGCTGGTGCAGGTGCCGCGGTATCGGGTGATGGGGGAATTATCGGCGGGGAAACTGAAGGTCGTGCTCGGTGCGTTTCCGCCGCCGCCCATGCCGGTTTCAGTTTTGTATCCGCAGAACCGGCAGTTATCGGCGAGAGTCCGGGTATTTGCGCAGTGGGTTCGAGGGATTTTTGAAGCGGTTGCGTAAGCGATTTACACCATCCGGACTGAGAAGATTGACCAGGCTCACATCGTCCTGCGACATACCCAGTTTTTATGACGAATAGGACCGACGCGGCACGGTAACTGCTTTATTCGTAGGCGAGCAGGCGGCGACCGTCTGCGTCTTTATCTCATTCCAACCAAGGAGGCACGCATCATGATTAAGGTAACCAGCACAGTAATCGCGGCCGTCGCCGCCCTCGCACTGTCGGGTGGCGCTTATGCACAATCGGCTGGAGGCGCAGGTGGAGGCTCAGCCGGCGGTAGTTCGTCGGGCAGCACGGCCAGCCCCGCAAACCAGGTGAATCCGGGGAACCAGATGAATGGCACAACGGGCGGCTACGGCACGCCGGGTACCCCCGGTTCGGACAGCGGCATGGGCAAGCCGAACTCCGGCCTGCCGAGCAGCACGAATAGCACCACCGCTGCTCCGCCGAGCAACAATACACTGGCAACCCCGAGCGTAAAGTCACCGGCCGGTCAATAACGCTTGTAAAGATGACAACCAGCCGCGAATAAGTGCAAGGATTGACCAGCACCTCGATGGAGATGGGGCGCAAGAGTCACTCCGACCGCACCCTGTTTTTGCGGCTGGGAAGCGTTAGTTAGACCGACCTCTATGGCCTATGCCATCGTGCGTCATGAGTAGCGCCCAGTTCATCACGAAACATTTTTATGGTCGCGCCTCGTGGTCGAAGCTTCGGCTATGTCACGCGGCAATTAATTCGCTTCGGCTATGTCACGCGGCAATTAATTCGCATTCCTACGTTTCCGTTGGAAAATCGATTGAAAATGCGAGCGCTTCCAGCGCAGCGAGACGCTCGCTTAATTGCTCGCACATGACGCCGTAAGCATCGCTACCCAAGGCTATTCGCTTAGGAACAGGGTTGTGGTCGGCGCTTGCAATAATAATCGCCGCCACCTTCGCCGGGTCTCCAACGAGCATGTTTGTCCCTTCCTCGATCATCCGATGCGCCATGCGCGCCGGCGACACATCGTAGGCATCGAGCTTTGGCGATGGCTGCGCGCTTTGATATCGAAAGTTCGTTCGCGCCCCGCCTGGTTCGACCAGCGTGCAACCTCTCTCTCGATATCTCACCCCCTAGATATGCATGCCACCGGCGACTTCGATCCGCTGCGCGTTCACCCAGCCGAAATCATCGGAGAGCAGTGCAGCGATGACCGGTCCAACATCCTCCGGGACACCGACCCGGCCTAGCGCCGTATGATCTGCGACCATCTTGTTGACCTGCGGATTGTCGCGCACGATACCGCCGCTGAAGTCCGTGGCAATGGCCCCTGGTGCAACGACATTGGCGGTGATCCGGCGCGGCGCCAACTCTACGGCCAGGTAGCGCGTCAACGCTTCCACAGCCGCCTTGATTGGCCCGTAGCCGATTCGATTTGGCATCGCAAACCGAGCAAGTCCCGACGATATATTGACGATACGGCCGCCGTCCTTCATGAGCGGAAGCAGCTTCTGCGTCAGGAACAACACGCCCTTGAAGTGGACGTCATAGAGTGCGTCCATCTCCGCTTCGGTGATCGTTTCGAGGCTCGCGCTGGACGACGTGCCCGCATTGTTCACGAGGAAATCGAAACGCTTGACACCCAGCTCGGCAAGCGCTTTGCGGACCTCTCCGGCGAAGCCGTCGAACGTGCGCGAATCGCCTGTATCGAGCGGTAGCGCGATGGCCTGTGCGCCTGACTCGGCGGTAAGCGCGACAACATTATCGGCTTCCGTCCGATTGGACCTGTAGGTAAAGATGGCATGCACGCCTTGCTTGGCGAGGCGCAATACAGCGTTGCGGCCGATCCCGCGGCTACCGCCGGTAACGATCGCTACTTTGCTGGCTGACATAGGTTAATTTCCTTTTAGACTCCGTCATTTGCTGCCGACGTATGGGCTTATTATGTCGACGGCATACTGGCGCGAGAATGCCGAAACCATTCGATTTCCTGCCTATTCCTGGCTGTGCGCGGCTATGAATGCCCGGCCTGCCAGCGCGGGGTGCAGAATCAGCGTGAAAGGAGTCCCGTGATGCCGGATGAATTAGCTGAAGCGCTTCTGCGCTATACGAATCGCCAGCCCGGAGAAAGCCCCTTTATGACGGCGATCGACGGCTTGGCCATTCTTCGATCAAACCACCCCAAGCAACCCACGCACATGATCTCCAGGCCGGCTCTGTGCGTTGTGGCGCAGGGTGCGAAGTGGGCGACGTTCGGCGGCAGCCGGCTCGTCTACCGTGCTGGGCAGGCGCTGCTGATCGGTGTCGAGGCGCCGTCAATAGGCCGTGTCGTGGAGGCAAGTCCCGGCGAGCCTTGTCTCGTTCTTGCGTTCGAGCTGGATCTTGCAATCATGCGAAGCGTCGCGGACGAACTGGATGCACCGCCCATCGCGAGCGAGGAACCAAGCCGCGGCATCTTCGTCACCGACTTCCAGGGTCCGCTGGCGGATTGCGCGCTACGTCTGGTGCGCCTGCTTGATACGCCCAAGGCAATTCCCATGCTTCACCCGCTGATCCTGCGCGAGATTTGCTATTGGCTTCTCACCGGTCCACATGGCGATGATGTCGCCAGACTGGCACTGGCGAACGGACCCTCGCAACGTGTAATCAGCGCCATGCACAGCTTGCGCAGCCGCTTCAGGGAAACGGTCCGTATAGAGGACCTGGCCGATGTTGCGCAGATGAGCACTTCGGCTTTTCATCGTCAGTTCAAGGCGCTGACTTCGTTGACGCCGTTGCAGTATCAGAAGCAACTGCGCTTGCTCGAAGCACGGCGGCTGATGATTTCCTGCGCCGCCAATGTTGAGACGGCGTCTTTTGAAGTCGGCTATGAGAGCCCCTCGCAATTCAGCCGTGAGTACGCTCGCATGTTCGGCACGTCTCCGAAACGCGATGCGACGGCACTGCAGACTGCGCTTAGGGAAGGTCATGCTGCAGCGAACGCGTTGGCGACCGCAAGTCAGTGAGCGCGACAGACCTCTATAGACCTTGGGAAAATCGATATTGGACAAAAGCAGGTAATCGCGATTTGCATTGTCATTAATCTGCCTCACCAGTTAACAGGTTGAAAAAACTATTCCTTAGACTAGACTGATCCATAGCCTCTGTCTGCGTACATTTTCAAATGAGATCATCTCCTCTTTCGGTGCAGGACACCGGAACTTGACCAATGCAATACGGACACATTGGAAGACAAAAATAATGGATTCCCTTAAGTTATAAAACAACGCTAAGTCCAGTCGCCCTCCCACCAACGTAGAGACTCAAGTCCTAACGCTTTGCGCTGCGAATGAATAGAAGTCGTGCCTCAGTCGATGACCGGGAATGGTGCATATCTGCTTGGCGGTCATGAAGTGAGTTGTCAAAAATTCAGCGAATTTTGAAAAGGCATTTAGCGCCCGCCTGTCCCTGATGGGACCGTTAGCATGGCGTCCTATTTATCGGTTGCGTCCTTGTCGATTTACATGTCAAAGCTCATGTGGCACGCCTGCGGCCCGATCGGCGATGGCGATTCAGGTCATGTTTCAGTAGCGGGATCATAAAGGGGATCACTATGGAATTTGCCTGCAAGAGAATTCGCCACCCGTACTCTGTTCACCACGTATTGATTGCTGTCGCCCTGCTCTCGGCGGCTGCACTCCAGCCTGCCGCAGCCCAAAGCGCACGCCATCATCCCGAGGCGCCAATTTATGTCATCAAGGATCTCGGTACACTCCCAGGCAACACCAGCCAGGCTAGCGCGATCAACGAGCGCGGCCGAGCGGTCGGTTTCTCGAACGTCGCGAACGGGGATCAGCACGCTACCCTGTATGAAGACGGGAGGGTGATCGATCTCGGCACGCTGCCGGGTGGCACCCATGCCACCGCTAACGGCATCAACGAGCGCGGCCAGATTGTCGGCTGGTCGGCAATCGGCGGCAATGAGCAGGCCTCTCTGAACGAGCAAGCGTTTCTGTTTGAACACGGCGAAATGACCGACCTGGGTACACTTCCCAATGGCAATATCAGTGTCGCTAACGCAATCAACGAGCGCGGTCAGGTGGTCGGCTGGGCGGTCAACGCACTCACGGCGACCCACGCCGTTCTGTTTGAAAAGGGCAAGGTGATCGACCTGGGCACGTTATCCGGCGGCTACTTCAGCGCCGCTTACGGGATCAACGAACGCGGCGACGTGGTCGGCTCGTCCACCAGTGCAACCTCGGGCGCCGACCAGGCCTTTCTATACGAGCACGGCGAGATGACCAACCTCGGCTGGCTCCCCGGCGGCAACAGCAGCACCGCTTTCGCGCTTAACAATCGCGGCCAGGTGGTCGGCCAGGCGGCCATCGCAAACGGCTACGAGCACGCCTTCCTGTATGAACACGGCGTGATGACCGACCTGGGCACCCTCCCGGGCGGCACCATCAGTGTTGCTCTCGGGATCAACGATCGCGGTCAGGTAGTCGGCGAGTCGACCGATGCAAGCGGGAATTTTCGCGCCTTTCTGTACGAGCTTGGCGTGATGACCGACTTGGGCATGCTCCCCGGTGGCAACAGCAGCGTGGCGACCTCGATCAACAATCGAGGCGAGATCGCGGGCTACTCCGGCACAGCTTTTTCGCCTTGGCACGCCGCCCTCTGGACGCGGGAGAGATGACAGTCATCGCGCGTGATCGCCCTAGCCAACGATGAACTGATAGTCGATGAGAATACGATGATTCACATCGACTATAAAGATGTCGCGGCCAGCGGCGACAATGGCGTCCCCCGTGCGCGGGACCATGCTCCAGTCCACCATGACTGCGTCCTGCAAGGCGTGCACGGCGCTCACCTTGAAACGATAACCGCCATCGCGAACGTTCTTCTCATGCGAGCCGGTGACGCGCTGCTCCAGCGCATCGTAGCCCCGGACTTCCCGGGCTCCCACGTAATGCATGCCGATGGTCATCCGTCTTGCCGAACACCTCGATGTGCCGCTTCGCGAGCGCAACCTCCTGCTCCTGTCGGCCGGTTTCGCGCCGGCCTATCAGGAGCGGTCGTTCGAGGAACTCGCCGCCGCGCGGCAAGCGATCGAGCAAGTCATACAGGCGCACAAACCTTATCCAGCCTTCGCGGTCGACAGTCATTGGAACATCGTGTTGTCGAACGCTGTGCTGCCACAGTTGTACGTCGATGTTGCAGAGGAGTTTCTTCGGCCGCCGGTCAACGCAGTGCGTCTCATGTTGCATTCGCGGGCGATGGCCCCGCGGATCGTCAATCTTTCCGAGTGGCGCGCGCATGTGATCACCGTGCTGCGTCAACAGATCGAAGCCAGGGCGGATCCCGGCGTCCAGGCGCTGCTCGCGGAGATCCTCGCTTATCCGCAGGTGGAAGCGGAAGCGGAAGCGGTTGCGGATGCCGGCGAAGGCTCGCGGCGTTTTGCGACGCCGCTCAGGATCGCGACGGATCAGGGTGTTCTGTCGTTCCTCAATACCACCACGGTCTTTGGTACGCCTACCGACGTCACGCTTTCCGAGCTGGCGCTTGAAATGCTGTTCCCCGCCGATGCCGAGACCATTGCGATCGTGCGCAAACTCACCGCGGATGAACGCGCGCCGAGGTCATCCAACACTGACCGGTGATTTAACAGGCGCGGCTTTTCGATCCTTGAAGTCCCCGCGAGGTGCTCCAATTTATTTATTCGCCATGCTAAGCGATGGATAAAACGCGCTGTCGCTAGCCACTTCCCCATGCCTCTTCACGGGCTCCCTGCCTTAGAGACAATATTCCGATACCATCGCCGCGACGATTGGCATCGCGACCTGGTATTCCACTGTGGAATATAAGAAGAACGATTTTTGATTGTCTGAAGACCCGCTTTTTACGTAGACTGCATGAGCGTCAGGTGATGTCCCTTTTTCTCACTTGTGCCGGGCACACGTACCCGGCATTCCCCACCGGGAGAAATCGATGGTCGACAGACCGACTTCCAACACATCCACAGTGCGTTCGCTGTTGCTGATTGCTGTCGTCGTGCTCGTGCTGGTCGCCGCATTCGCTTTTACAGCCGGCTGGCTTTCGCCGGCGCGCCTGACGCCCACGAAGATCGTCAACGCTCTGGCGCCGCCGGGCGGCCCGGCACTAGGCTTTCGGCGCAATCACGCCAAGGGCGTCTGCTTTACCGGCAACTTTGAATCGAATGGCGCGGCCGTGGCCCTGTCCAAGGCGCCGGTGTTCGCGCCTGGCTCGTATCCAGTCACGGGACGTTTCAACCTGGCTACGGCGGACCCCAAGGCGCCCGACGCCACCGTTCGCGTCCGTGGCCTGAGTCTGCGCATCGTCGCCGCTGATGGCAGCGAATGGCGCACGGCGATGATCAACGCGCCATTCTTCGCCGTCGCCACGCCGCAGGCCTTCTACGGACTGCTTCAGGCATCGGCCAACACGAGTGATCCGGACGCGATGAAGAATTTTGCCGCCGCACACCCGGAACTCGGTCATTTTGCGGCCTGGGCCGGCAGCGCGCCGTGGACAGCCTCCTACGCGCAGGAGCAATACAACGGCCTCAACAGCTTCATCTTCACCAATGCTGCAGGACAGGACGAGGCCGTGCGCTGGTCCTTCGTGCCGGCCGCGAAGCCGGAGGCCGTCCCCGCTGATCAGCTGAAGGCGCGCGCCGCCGACTTCCTCGCCGCCGACATCACGCAGCGGGTGCAAGCCGCACCGCAACGATGGACGCTGGTTCTCACGGTCGCCAATCCCGGCGACCCGACCGCCGACCCAACCAAAGCGTGGCCCGATGACCGACGCAAGGTGGAGGCGGGAACGTTGGTGGTCAGCGCCATCGAACCCGAGGATGACGGGCCGTGCCGGGACATCAACTTCGATCCTACTGTCCTGCCGCCCGGCATGCACGTCTCCGACGATCCGTTTCCCGCCGCGCGCTCGGCCGCGTATGCCGTCTCATTCGATCGGCGGACCGCTGAGGATAAGGACTATCCGCGCCATCCGGCGGGAGGAGCCACGCAATGACCCCGATCCACAATCGCTTTACACCGCTGCAGCGCGCGCTTCACTGGCTCATGGCGATTTGCATTCTGGCGATGCTGTTCATTGGCGTGGGAATGGTGTCCACCGTTCGCCCGGATTACCTGACGCTCGTGTCCATCCACAAGCCGCTGGGTGTGATTATTCTTGTGCTCGCGCTGATTCGTCTGGTGGTAAGGTTGACGCGCGGCGCGCCGCCGCTGCCGGCGTCAATGCCGGAACCGATGAAACTCGCCGCCCGCTTATCGCATCTTGCGTTTTACTTATTGATGATCGGGCTTCCGCTAATCGGATGGGGCATGCTCTCGGCCGCGGACTATCCTGTCGTGGTGTTGGGCATCCATTTGCCTGCCATCCTGCCGCATAGCAACGCGCTACACACGCTGCTCTGGAATGCACACAGGGTGCTCGCGCTGTGCTTCTTTGCACTAATCCTGCTTCATCTGGCGGCCGCGTTATTGCACGCGCTGGTGCGACGTGACGGTGTTTTTGAAGCGATGGCGCCGTGGCGGTCAAGCGTCAAGACGGATGCTTCTGGCGATCGATGACCTTCGTTCTCGTCCCTCTTCAGGCTCGAATGATTCGCTGCCAAGTCGCAGTTCCGGCACCGCGACCTGAAATTGTGAAGGCATGAACCCGATCGTCGAACGGCACGTGGATGCATTGCACGAACAGGGTATCCGCCTGCCGGATGGCGACGTTCGGATTGGCAGTTTTGGCGATTCCGAGGCGCTTTCTAAGGCGCTCATTTTGCTTATCGCGGGAGGCATCAAGCGAGCGACGTGTAGTTTGCTGTGGTCGTGGGAATTCGAGGGCGACGCTTTACCGAAGGCTGGAGATATCGAAATTGTTCTTGATTGGCATGGTCAGCCAGCGCTAGTTCTGCAGACAGCGACGGTAGAGATCACCCCCTTTGCGCGCGTATCCGCCGAGTTTGCGGCAAGTGAAGGTGAAGGGGATCTGTCCTTATCGTATTGGCAGAAGGAGCACTGGCGTTTCTTCTCTAGTGAGTGTCTTCGGATCGGCCGTGTCGTGGATGAATCGATGCCTCTCGTGTGCGAGACGTTCGACGTACTTCATGCAATGAGCCAGCTCAAGAGGCCGTTCGCCTGAGCAAAGCAAACGGCCATTCGCGTGTGTTGCGAATTAAAGGTCCCGTCAGACTAAAAATCCGAATGAACAGTGACAAAAGCGCTTAGCGGTTGACCCACATACGCACCCGCGGCGTTGGCGGCAATGAAATATCGACGGTCAGTGATGTTGTGCACGTTAAGGTCTACACCCCAATGACGCGCCTCGAAGCCGAACGCGGCATTGGCGATCACGTAGGAAGGGATCGAGTTAACGTTGGTGATATCGCTATAACTCTTGCCCAGATAGTTCAAGCCCGCACCCACGTGGAACCCTGAAATTCCGGCGATTGCAAAATCATACGTAGTCCACAGGTTTGCCATATACGCCGGCGCACCTTGCGGATGATTTCCCACCGACGTGATGCCCTGAGGATTGTCGGTAATAACCGCGTGCTGAGCCGTCACGTTCGCCGACACATGCCAGCGGTCCGTGATGGCGGCATCCAGAGACACTTCGCCGCCTTTCGTCTTCTGGCTGTCGAACACGACGGATTCCGCGCCGTTAAGGGTGACAAGCGAGGCGACGTTGTCTCGCGAAACATCGAAGAGCGCCGTGTTGAGGATCAGGCGATCGTCGAGGAACGCGAACTTGATGCCCGCCTCATATTGCAGCGCGGACTCGGGTGCACCAATGCCGTTCTGAGTATTTTCGGAATTGAAGTTGGCGAGATGGCTCTTCGATACGCCAACATACGGAGACATCCACGGCAGCAGTTTATACAGCGCCCCAATATTCCAGCTCACCGGGGCATCGTCGCGGCTGTCCGTGACGCCGGCGAGAAGCGGCTGGCCGCCGGTCCCGAAGCGCCCGGGCACGGAGATCAGCGGCGTCAGCGACGTGTCCCACCAGTCCTTGCGCACCCCTGCACGCACCTTGAACTTGTCCGTTACATCGATCTGATCGGTCGCGTAGATGCTGTAATAGTTCGCGGTGAGATGATCGTCGTCGCAGGAATGCTTCGCGTCGCAGAGGAATGTCAGGTTGCCGACGGCGGTTTCCGGCGGAACCGGCGCGAAGGCATCGGCAATGTTGGGAAGGTCAGCGGTTGAGCGCTTCGTGTCGATTGTCTGGTGCTGGTATTCGAAGCCCGTCAGCAACGTGTGAGCGACGCTGCCAGTTCCAAAGCGCCAGACTGGCTCGAGTTGGTAGTCGAAGGTATTGTCCGAATCATCCTGCTGGCGCAATTGACGCCCTACCACCTCGCCATTGCTCACTTTCGTGCTCGTACTGTCGCCATTTCCCAGCACGTCGAGCGAGCGATGCAGGTACGAGAACCGGTTGTTGATAGTAAGGAAATCATTGATCCGCCACTTATCTGAAAGCGTCGGACGGACGTAGTTTCCGTGAGCGAAGGCAAAGGGCGTGGAGTATTTCGAATCGATCGACACGTTGTTAATCGGCGTGCCGTTCAGATAGATCAGTCCATAGGAGTCGGGCGTTTCATGGATCTCGCGCAGGTCCAGTGCGAAATCGATCGTGTGATTATCCAGTTCCCACTGCAGCGCGGGTCTCACCTCATAGTCGTGACTGCTCAGGTCGCGAAACCCGTCCGAATGCGAGAAGGTGGCATCGACCCGATAATTAAGACCCGCAATGCCCGTCGGGCCCGTGATGTAGTCATTGTTCGAGACAGTGCCGAACGACCCGGCTTGCACGCTTGCGCCATAGTGCAGCTCCGGCGAAGGCGTGTAATGCACGATGTTGATCGTGCCTCCAGGCGGCCCGCTGCCGAAGAGTGCCGACCCAGGCCCTTCCAGGACTTCGACGCGCTGGACGCCATTGAGCGAGTGCGAGATACCGCCGAGAAGGTCGCCATCGGAGTAGCCATCGCTGTAGATCTGGGCGTTCAGGCCGCGGATCAGGAAGTGATCGTAATAGCCCTTCGTGTCCTGACCGCCTACGTTGACCCCGCTCGCGTTATTCAAACCTTCGCGCAACATGGTCGCGCCCTGCTGGGAGAGCACCGCGCGCGGGATGACCTGCGCGTTGGACGGCAGGTCCTCCAGTTTTGTGCCGGTCTTGCTGGCCGCGCTGACCTGCTTCGGGTCATTGATGGTGTCGTCGCCATTGAAAGGACTGTAGCTCGACAGCGCAGCGCCATGAACCTGAATGGGCGGCAAGGTTGCCGGTTGAGACGCGTCTTGAACCTGCTGCGCGATAGCGCGATCTATTTGCGCCGCACCAGCCAGAAGGAGCAATCCCGTTCTCAAGTATTTCTGATTCACTTTCATGATGTTTACATATCCCCTATTTTTTAATTACGATCGCCGCTCGTTTACGCACATGACAATGCCAATCATTCGCATTAGCATTCCGGGATGCAGTGCTAAACGGATTTCGATTCGTATTTATTCCGGGGGCTGGTAGGGAAAGAGGAAAGAAATATCGGAGGAGATGCGTGCAAACGAAAGAGCGGGGTCACCGCGATGGATCAGGATTCTTCGATCGCATCGGTCGGCTTACCCACGTTCAACGATGTCGCCATCTTCGCGAATTCAATGCTTAGGACTGCCTTGATCCGGCGTTCGGCGAACAGTCAGGGCAAAAGTGAAAGCGCGACGTTAGAGCCGTCTACGTCAGACACTAGGGAATGCCTACCGTTGAGCCGCTGCCGTCTGGCATCGTAGAATCGGGGCACATCGGTTTGGGGGCTTAGCAATGCGTCTGGCTTCTCGTTGCGATTTCACAAGCAGTTTTCACTGCAATACCTCGCTACGGCCGGGGTATCAACGCCTGGCGCTTTTCCGCCCCGCTTCTCGCGATCAGGCCCGCGGCCTTCGCGAAATTGTCATCAAATCCGCTCCATGACCCCGCTCATTTCCGTCAAGAGGCTCAACAAGAGCTTTCCCGGCGTGCGGGCGCTTCACGAAATCCAGTTCGAACTCATGGCGGGTGAAGTCCACACGGTCATGGGCGAAAACGGTGCCGGCAAGTCGACGCTGATGAAAATCCTGGCCGGCGTCTACACCCGGGATTCCGGCGAAATGCTCTATGACGGCCAGCCCGTCGACTTCACAAGCCCGGGCGAGGCGCAGGCCATGGGTGTCTGCATCATTCATCAGGAACTCCAGCTGATGAATCATCTGACCGTCGCCCAGAACATGTTCATCGGCCGGGAGCCGCGCGGACGCCTCGGCCTGTTCCTCGACGAAGACAAACTTAACGCACAAGCGCGCGACATCATCGCCCGCATGCACGTGAATCTCGACCCGCGTGCCCTTGTTGGCACTCTCACCGTCGCCAGCCAGCAGATGGTCGAGATCGCCAAGGCCCTGTCCTTCGATTCACGTGTCCTGATCATGGACGAACCTACCTCGGCGCTCAACGACACCGAGATTGCCGAGCTGTTTCGCATCATCCGGGAGCTCAAGAGCCGGGGCGTGGGCATCATCTATATCTCGCACAAGATGGACGAGCTGAAGCAGATTTCCGACCGCGTCACCGTGTTGCGCGATGGCGAATACGTGGCCACGGTCAACGCTCGCGACACCAGCGTCGAATCGATTATCGGCATGATGGTCGGGCGAGCGCTGACCGACGCCGCGCCTTCTCAAAGCATCGCAGGCGCAGGCGAGGTCGCCCTCGAAGTCAAGAACCTGAACGCCGGCCCGCTGGTCAGGGACGTAAGCTTCGTGCTGCGCAAAGGCGAGATATTGGGCTTTGCGGGACTGATGGGCGCCGGTCGAACCGAGGTCGCCCGCGCGGTGTTCGGCGCCGATCCGATCGAGTCCGGCGAAATTGTCGTGAAAGGCGCGAAGGCGACGATCAGGACGCCGGCCGACGCGGTGGCGCGCGGCATTGGCTATCTTTCGGAAGACCGCAAGCGCTTCGGCCTTGCAACGGGAATGGACGTCGAATCGAATATTGTCATGTCCAATCTCGGCAAGTTCCTGTCGCTCAACGTTTTCTTGCGCCGCAACCAGATACGCCGGACAGCCGCCCACTTCATCAATCTGCTCGCCATTCGGACGCCCTCCGCAACCCAGGAAGTGCGGCTGCTGTCGGGCGGCAATCAGCAGAAAATTGTCATCGCCAAATGGCTTGAGCGCGACTGCGATGTGCTCTTCTTCGATGAACCGACGCGCGGCATCGACGTCGGCGCCAAGAGCGAAATCTACAAGCTGCTGCGCTCGCTCGCGGACCAGGGCAAGGCGATCGTCATGATTTCATCGGAACTGCCGGAAGTCCTGCGCATGAGCGACCGTATTGTCGTGATGTGCGAGGGCCGCATTACCGGCGAACTCTCAGCCACGGAGGCGACGCAGGAGCGCATCATGCAATTGGCGACGCAGCGTGAAACCTTGAAAGCGGCATAAGTCTTTAGAGGAGCGGTCCGTTTTATGACACTGCCATCGGATACTTCGGCGCTGGGTAATCAAGGACGGGCGTCCGCGCTGAGAGCCCGCCTCTTCTCGCCGACCGCCCTGCAAAAGCTGCTCGCCTTCGGGAGCCTCGTGTTGCTGTTGGCGTTTTTCAGCTTCGCCTCGCCCGCGTTCATGCAGATGGACAACATGCTCGGGATTCTGCAGGCGACGGCGGTCAACGGCGTTCTGGCGATCGCTTGCACGTTTGTCATTATCACGGGCGGCATCGACTTGTCCGTCGGCACGTTGATGACTTTTACGGCCGTTATTTGCGGCGTATTCCTGACCTATTGGCACTTGCCGATGTCGATCGGAGTGATCGCTGCCATTGTCACCGGCGCGCTGTGCGGGACCCTCTCCGGCACGCTCACGGCGAAAATGAAGATCCCGCCATTCATTGCCACCCTGGGCATGATGTTGCTGCTGAAGGGACTCTCGCTCGTCGTCTCGGCCGACAAACCCATCTATTTCACCGACACCGAAAACTTCTACAGGATCTCCCAGGATTCGTTGATCGGCTATGTATTCCCGAGCCTGCCCGTTCCAAATGCGGTCCTGATCCTGTTCTTCCTGGCGGTCGTGAGTTCCATCACGCTTAACCGTACTGCGCTTGGCCGATATACCTTTGCGCTCGGCAGCAACGAGGAAGCCGTGCGCCTTTCCGGGGTGAATGTCGACAGGTGGAAGATTGCTATCTACGGCCTGAGCGGGGCCATTTGCGGCATCGCCGGATTGCTTATCGCGTCGCGCCTGAATTCTGCGCAGCCGGCGCTCGGCCAAGGTTACGAACTTGAAGCAATAGCCGCCGTGGTGATCGGCGGAACATCGCTCAGCGGCGGGTCGGGAACGATCCTGGGCACGATCATCGGCGCGTTCATCATGAGCGTGCTGACCAACGGCTTGCGCATCATGTCGGTCGCTCAGGAATGGCAGATCGTGGTCACCGGCCTCATCATCATTCTCGCGGTCTATGCCGACATTTTGCGGCGCAAGAAAGGCTGACGCCGCGCGGGACAGAACCCAAAAATCAAGAAAAGGGAGCGCCAAGGCTCCCCCAACGGCTGAAGGTTAATAGCCAACCTTAGGAGGAGAACCACCATGTTGAAAAGAAGACTGATCGGTGTCGTAGTCGGCGTGGGTGCGCTCATTGGCGCGACCAGTGTGGTGCGCGCGGACGAACCTTATATTCCGCTTATTTCGAAAGGCTTCCAGCACCAGTTCTGGCAGGCCGTCAAAGCCGGCGCGGAACAGTCGGCGAAGGCGCAGAACGTCCGGATCTCCTTCGAGGGTCCGGAGACCGAGGCCATGGTCGACAAGCAGATCGACATGCTCTCGGCCGCGCTCGCGAAGAAGCCCCAAGCCCTCGGCATTGCCGCGCTCGATAGCAAAGCGGCCATTCCGCTTCTCAAGCGCGCACAGTCCAACAAGATACCGGTCATCGCCTTCGACTCCGGCGTCGACAGCGACATTCCGCTGACCACGTGCGCAACGGACAACGTTGCCGCGGCCGCACTCGCCGCCGACAAGATGGCGGAAGCGGTCGGCAATTCCGGCGAAGTCGGTTTGATCGTGCACGACCAGACCAGCCGCACCGGCGTTGATCGACGCGATGGTTTCCTCAACGAGATGAAATCGAAGCATCCGAACATCAAAATCGTCTCGGTCCAGTATGGCGGCGGCGATCATTTGAAATCGGCTGAAATCGCCAAGACGATGATCCAGGCCAATCCGAACCTCAAGGGTATTTTTGGCTCGAATGAAGGCTCGGCGGAAGGTGCTGCTATCGGCGTGAAGGAGTCGGGCAAGAAGCTCATCCTGATCGGTTACGACTCCGGCAAGGAGCAAAAGGACGACATCAATTCTGGCCTGATGTACGGCGCCATTACGCAGAACCCGATCGGCATCGGCAAATGCGTGGTCGACTCCGCAGTGAAGGCGTTGAAGGGCGAGACGCTGCCCAAGAAGGTCGACACGGGCTTCTACTGGTACGACAAGAGCAACATCAACGATCCGAAGATCTCAGCCGTTCTCTACGATTAACCGTCGCTTTCAAAGCGCGACGAGAGAGGAAGAAGGGTCGCGGCGCTTGGCCGGCGCCGCGACCCTCGTTGCTCCTTCTTGTTTACTGAGGAGAAAAGTCAATTGACCACGATTACCAAGCTGTCCGTCCGGGACATCCGGTTTCCGACCTCGCGTTCACTCGACGGCTCCGACGCGATGAATGCCGCGCCGGATTACTCGGCCACCTATGTAACGCTCGAAACCGATTCACCGCAGGGACTCACAGGTCATGGCCTCACGTTCACCATCGGGCGCGGCAACGAGATTTGCGTGACTGCGGTAAAGGCGCTTAGTCCCCTTGTTGTCGGCAAGACGCTTGAGGATATTGCCGCGAACATGGGTGAGTTCTGGCGCGCCATCACCTCCGATAGCCAACTGCGCTGGATCGGCCCGGATAAGGGAGCGATCCATCTGGCGACGGCCGCCGTGGTTAACGCGGCTTGGGACTTGTGGGCCAAATCGGAAGGCAAGCCGGTGTGGAAACTGCTCGTCGACATGAGCCCTGAAGCGCTCGTGCGTTGCCTCGATTTCCGCTATGTCACCGATGCAATCACACCGAACGAAGCTATCGCCATCCTGCACCGCCATGCGAAGACCCGCGGCGAACGCGAGAAGGAGATGCTGGCGCGGGGCTATCCGGCCTACACCACTTCGGCCGGCTGGCTCGGTTACGACGACGACAAGATCCGCCGGTTAGCGCGTGAAGGCGTGGCGCAAGGCTGGACGCATTTCAAGCAGAAGGTGGGCGGCAATATCGAAGAAGATATGCGCCGGGCTCGCATCCTGCGCGAAGAGATTGGTGATGACCGCAAGCTGATGATGGATGCAAACCAGGTGTGGGAAGTCGATGAAGCCGTCTCGAACATGCGGCGTCTTGCGGAATTTGATCCGTGGTGGATCGAGGAACCCACGAGCCCCGACGACGTTCTCGGCCATGCGACCATCCGCGAACGGATTCGTCCGATCGGCGTCGCGACGGGCGAGCATTGCCAGAACCGGGTGATGTTCAAGCAGTTGCTGCAGGCGCAGGCAATCGATTTTTGTCAGATCGACAGCTGCCGCCTGGGCGGGCTGAATGAAGTGATTATCGTGTTGCTGATGGCGGCCAAATTTGGCGTGCCCGTGTGCCCGCACGCGGGCGGCGTTGGTTTATGCGAGTACGTCCAGCATATTTCGCTGTTCGACTATATCTGCGTGTCGGGGTCGCTGGAAAACCGGGTGCTCGAATACGTCGATCATCTGCACGAGCATTTCGTCGATCCGGTCGTGATTCAAAACGGCCGATACATGCCGCCGCAGCGGCCGGGATATAGCATCGAAATGCACGCGGCCTCGCTCGATCAATATGACTTTCCTGACGGTCCGGGCTGGCGGACCTGAGTTGTCAGCTCACGTCTCATCAAAGTGAGCTCCATCACTGATCGACAACCCGCCCACCGGCGCGATTCCATCCGCTCCCTGTCCAACAGAAACTAAACAAACGGTGAACATAGCCTGAACAGAGCGAAAAATTCCACTTTCCCTATGTGTTTGCTTAAGTTTTATTGACGCATGCCGCTAAGAGAAGGACACAAGACTCTTACGGAATTGAGCATGCAAAGCGCTTATGATCCATGGCTGGTCGTACTGTCGCTGATCGTCGCGGCACTTGCGTCTTACACCGTCCTCGACATATCAGCGCGTATTTCCCTGCTCGAAACGAAACGGCAGCGCCGTGCATGGATCGCGGGCGGCGCAGGGGCCATGGGGCTCGGCATCTGGTCGATGCACTTCGTCGGCATGATCGCGTTTTCGCTGCCTATCCTGCTCGGCTATGACTTGAAGATCACCGGGGCGTCGCTGCTGATCGCTATCGTCGTCTCCTATTTCGCGCTCAACATCATCGTCGGCAGGAGCATGTCGACGCGCCGCCTCGTGGTGGGCGGCATCCTGATGGGGCTTGGCATCGCGGGCATGCACTACGCCGGCATGGCCGCGATGCGCATGGAGCCCGGCATCATTTACGATCCGGTCTTGTTCGCTGCGTCGATCGGCATTGCGATCGTCGCCTCAATCGCCGCGCTCTGGATTGCACGCAATCTCTCGGACAGCTCGCAGCGCTACGTTATCGGGAAGCGCGTCGGCGCGGCTCTAGTGATGGGCATCGCGATCACAGGCATGCATTACACCGGCATGGCCGCTGCCGCATTTCCGCTCGGCGCGATCTGCGCGGCGGCCAACGGCGTGAACGCCCAGTGGCTCGCAACCACCGTGACGATCTTTACCTTCGCCATCCTGATCGTGACGCTCGTGCTGTCACGCCTGGACACCCGGGCGATGCTTCTCGCCGGATCCGTCTCGGCGCTGAACGGCCAGGTCCTGCGCATGGCCACCTTCGATACGCTGACTGACCTGCCAAACCGGCGCACGCTGACCGAGCGCATGGAAGTCGCCGTCGCTACCGCGAGCCGCAACCAGACCCTGTTCGCCGTCCTGTTCCTCGATCTCGACGGCTTCAAGATGATCAACGACTCACTCGGCCATTCGGTAGGCGACGAGGTGCTCAAGGCGTTCTCGCAGCGGCTGCTGCGCTGCGTGCGTGGCGGCGACACGGTCGCGAGGCTCGGCGGTGACGAATTCGTGGTGATGCTGACGGACATCCAGTCGGCCAAGGATGCCGAGACCATGGCCTCGAGCATGCTGGAGCGCATGCGCCACGGCGTGTGGTCCGACGGCCAGCCGCTGCAGGTCGTGCCGAGCGTCGGCATTTCGCTCTATCCGCAGGACGGCACGACGGTCGAGACGCTGCTCATGAACGCCGATGCCGCGATGTACGAGGCCAAGCGTGGCGGCCGCGGCAGTTATCGTTTCTTCGAGGCGAGCATGAACGAGGCCGCTACGCGCACGCTGCAGATCCAGCAGGCACTGCACGACGCGCTGGAACTCGGCTATTTCTCGCTCAATTTCCAGCCTAAATTCAACGGCAAGAGCGGCGGTCTCGTCGGCGCCGAGGCCCTGATCCGGCTCAACCATCCGCAGATTGGTTCGTTGCCGCCGATGGAGTTCATCCCCATCTCCGAGCGATCCGGGCAGATTGTCGCGATCGGCGCCTGGGTGCTGCGAGAAGCATGCAGGCAGATCCGGCGCTGGGCGCTCGAGGGCCGGCCGCCGGTCAAGGTGGCGATCAATTTGTCGCCGCGGCAATTGACGCAACCGGATCTGGTCGAGCGGCTGACGGCGATCGTGCTGGAAGAACAAGTGTCGTGCGAGCAGATCATGTTCGAGATCACTGAAACCGTCGCGATGCAGGACGCGCCGCGCACGATCGAGATGATTCGCCAATTCCAGAAAAACGGTTTCGATATCGCCATCGACGATTTCGGCACCGGCTATTCCAGCCTCGCTTACCTCCAGCGGTTCCGGGTCAAGCAACTGAAGATCGACCGCTTCTTCACCAACGGGCTGGACGAACCGGGCAACGAGGGTAGCGCGATCGTATCGGCGATCATTGCGCTCGCTCATTCCCTCGAGATGGATGTGGTGGCCGAGGGAGTGGAGACCGCGACGCAACTGGGCAAGCTGCAAAGCATGATGTGCGACGAGATCCAGGGATTTCTCGTCGGCAGGCCCTTGAGCGCCGATGCCTTCGGCTTGCTGATGACCGGCGAGCAGGCCATGAGCGTGTGAAGATGTTCCGAGGAGAGCGTGCGTCTTCGGCTCGCTACGGATCTCCTTCACCATAACAATCGCGAAAATGGTTGCGCTAAGCTCCAGCGTGCGCGTCGGGACCCCTGCGACGTGAAAGGTCACCACGCGAATCGCTTGGGACTACTTCAATCCATAACTGGTCCGGATTGAAATGCTCTGGATACCGCCCGCCCCTTCCTGCTTGGCAGGTCCCGTGTCACTGGATTGGTCTGACGAAATCCGCGATTACTCGTTTACCATAGCTAGTCCATATCGTTGCAGGACCATCGGTGAGCATGATGAACAACCGAAAGATTTTGATGATTATTGGCGCGCTCCTGATCGGTGCAGCAGGGGCCACTTACCTGGTGTTCCTTCAGGCTGACCGCCGTGCAATGGCAGAAGTTTCGGCCGCCATGGATCAATCCGCACGCCCTCCCGTCGCCGATCCGGTCGCGGGCGACCACGTGACGGAAGGCAGCATCGGCCAAACACAGCCGTCTGGCGCAATCACGCAAAGTACAGGCATCGTGCAGCCGCCGGCGCCTTCTGGTCCGGCAGTAGCACCTGTGCCCAAGACGGCCGCACTCGCGTCCAGTCCTGCGACCGCGCAAGTCACCGGGCAACCGAAACCGGAAGCACAAGCAAAGAAAGCGCCGTCGACGGCAGTCGCGTCGGTGAATGTGCAGGACTCGGGTGCGCCGAAGGTCGTCTCAGCGCAGCGCGGCCAGCGAGGACGAGACGGTCTCGATCGTCGTGCTACCGCCGCTCAAGGCGCGACACCGGAAACGGATGAACTGGTCAGGGAATCGGCGAAGCTCGATCCATCGTTACCTCCGCCGAATATGTCCGCCGCTCGCGCCGCCACGGACCAACGTAGCTCGAAGCCAGGCTCGGGCGCAAACCCGGTCGCGGCCGCGATGACGGATCAGTTCGTCAGGAATTCGGCCAGGATCGATCCTTCGCCGGCAGCGCCCAAGTAGCTGGCTTTTCCGCTGCGAGTGCGGCGGCGCAAACGCTCTAGCCGAAAGTCACGACACTCGCTGCGTCTTCGCGTCTGTTTGATTGCAAAGCCGCCGTGCTAGGAAGTCACGCCGCGCTTCAGCATCTCCGCCCGTTCGTGATCCACTTTCTGCACGAGCAACTGGACGAGCGTTGTCGACACCTTGTCGTCGAGCTGCTTCGCCTCGATCATGTTCGCCATGAGTTCAAGCTGCTTCAGCGTATCGCCGTAATAGGTCAGCAGACTCTTGCGTGTTCTCCATTCGGCGGAATCCGGTGGCACCTGCGCGGCTTCCGTCGAGTCGTAGAGCCGTTACCATTCCGGCACGAGTTTGCCGCGAATCCGGCCGGCCACAGCCCTCCCGCCGTCGGTTGTCGTCGGATAACGCTTTAGCGTATTCACATCTGCGATTGCGCGCTTTTCCAGATCGCTCGACTGCACGATGACTTTAGAGAACTGCATTATTTCTTGACGATATGGGCGCGTCGCCAGATCACCGAGTGACCACATCATGCCGCCGATAAGACCACACGCGAGCACTGCGGAAATGCCAAGCGCCATTGTGCGCTGGTCGCGCGTTTCGGTCGATTCATCGGGCGGCGGTGCAAGCAGCAGCCCGAGCATCAAGCCACCGAACAGGCCGCCAAGATGCGTCCCGTTGTCGATGCCTTAATGCCTGAAGCCGCTTAGCAATGTATAGACAATGAAGGCCAGCGCGAGACGCAGGTGCCGCAGATAAAGCGCGCGCGGCACAACGCTGCCGTGGCGCAGGAGATACGCGACGATGGCGCCAAGCACACCGAAGATCGCGCCCGATGCACCCACGCTGTTGACGCCTGGACGCCACAGAAGACTGGCGAGACTGCCCGTCAGACCAGCGAACACGTAGAGCACGGTGAAGCGCGCCGTACCGAACAACCTCTCGGCGACGCGTCCGCTTTGCACGAGCACAAGCATATTGAAAAACAGGTGAAAAAACCCCGCGTGGATGAACACGGACGTCAACAGACGCCACCACTGCCCTGCCTGCGTGTAAGGCCCGAAGTTGCTGCCCGCAGCGACTATCGCGCTCAACGAGATGCGCCGTCATAAACCATATATTGGTCGGCATGAAGCCTTCCAGACGCAGCAACGCTGCCTCTCGCTCCAACTAACCGTGGAGCGCCTGACTGCGGCGCTGTGACATCGATTCGAAAGCGTTTTTTTGCGTGGCGGTGGCGTCAATGGCGACGAGAGCACAGCCGTCACCGAAGTGCCTGGAGGAACTCTCGCTGTGCTTGCGGCCTCCACAGAGCGAAAGAAATGCGTGGGAACAGAGTGACGATCTGAGCACTTACACGGATGGCAAGCGGGTGGTCTGGACGAACGGCAGTCAGTTCATGACGAAGCTCGATCACGACACGTTCGACATCATTTCTACCCTCCGCTTGCCAGGGAATGATCATGCCGACACGCTCACGCGCGAACAATTTATAAAAGCATTCGACTCGAAGTCGAACTTCGATCAGAAGCGGGCAACCGTGAAGAAATCGGGATATCCGCCGATCTCCGCCGCCGAAATAGGCCCGTCGCAGAGGTTCGCGGCCTGCACGGGATGCCTGGTCAGGCGTCGTTGCAGGCTCCAAATGAGCCGGTTCAGTATCGGACCATGTGCGGCTAGCACCGGCCACAAAGCGACGGTCGAGGGCTACATCTAAATTGCTGACAGTCAGGTTGTAGGGCGTCTGCCCCGCAGCGGCGGGGCCAACGGTAGCTCGTCAGGCGCGTAAATCCAGCTCTTTCCATGCCTCGAACATCTCGACCTGTTTTCGCAGCCAATCCGCAGACACAGAACTCGTCCCCCAGTGATGTAACCGCCCGGCTGCCTCGCCAAGGTTCCATAGATGCCGAAGCTGAATGAATAGCGGCAACGCGGCTAGGTCATGTTCGCTCACCCCGCCTCGACCGGCGCGGTAGCCACTCAAGTAGTGCGTCCAACGCTCGCGGAGCGCGTCGTCGGGTTCCTTGAGACTTTTACGAAACAAGTACGACCACGGCAGCACGCTCAAGTCGTATGCGAGGAAGCCCGGGCCTGCATCGTCGAAGTCGAAGAACACTGTTTTCTTAGTGTCGCCCCGGCTCATGGCCACATGATTGTTGAAGCCGTGCGTGTCGCCGTGGCAGATGACCCGCGTTAGGCCGCCCTCGACCACGGCTAATTCTTCAAGCAGGCGATATACCAACCGGTGGTACGTTTCAAACAGCTCTGCATCTAGTTCCGGGTGCCCCTTCAAATAGACCAAGCTCCTGCCAGCAAGGTGATGACCGTCAATTGTGTAACGACTTGGCGGCCCAGCATAGTCGCGCGCCGCATTGTGTATGTAGGCCAACGCTTTGCCGGTCAACTCGAATTCGTCCAGCGTGTCGGGCGTCGTGCCGTTTGCATGGCGGAACAAAGCCAGTGCGCGCGGACCTTCGGGGAATTGCAGTTGGATGTGCGTCCGCCCGTCTGCGGCCGATACTGGCGTCGCCACCCCTGCTCCTTTGGTCGCCAGGTGCGCCAGTAGTGCGGCTTCGAAATCGATGTTGAAGCCACCGCGCGGGCGGATCGAATATAGGCGTGCCACGTACCGAGTTCCGTCGACTGCACGCAGTGCATAATTATCGTTCAGACCACGGCGAATCAGATGGCACTCCTGCACTGGAAAGCCATGTTGCAGCGCTACCCAGCGGGCGACAGACGCGGTGGCAGCGGTTGTATGAGCGGAGACGAGGTCGGGATCGTATTTTGGGGTGTCGATCATGGCGAATTGCCCATCAAGCCGTGTAAAAAAACTCGGGTGGGACTGGTCCGAATCGGCACGTCACAGAAGGCAGAGTTCTACCATGTTTTTAGAGTCCGCATAATCGCTCATTCCTTAAGCACGACAACAGCAGCTTACTAATCATTTACAATTTCTGGGAGTAGTTTGCTTATTTGCTCACCCCGCTGGCCACTTGTCGGTCAGCTGCTGATGCTCGCCGTCAGGCGGGAAACGGCCATTTTGAGACATTCGATGGCACCGCTTAAACTGTTGACAATCATTGCTCCCTGACATGCACCGAACAAAAAATGCGCGCAATTGAACTGTTGAGACCTACGACTGCATTGCTGCCGAGCTACATTTCTGCACTTGAGGCGGGTTGGTCACCTGACAACGTTCGTAAAGAGGTCGCTGCACGCGAACAATTGCACGCTATCGAAGTGAACGCGGAGGCGTTTGTCGACGGCCTGGATGACCCGACCGCATCGGGCGGCCCGATTCCTTTGCCCGATGGCTCGACTGTCGCCCGCCTGCCGAGCGTTGTCCGATGGATTTGGGACGGCGACGTTTGCGGCGCAATCGGATTTCGTTGGCAGGCCGGAACTGCCGAACTGCCGCCGTATGTACTCGGACATATCGGTTTCTCAGTCGTGCCGTGGAAGAGAGGCCACGGCTACGCACGGCAGGCGCTCAATTTGATGCTGGGCGAAGCGAGGCGACAAGGTTTGCCCTACGTAGAGTTAACGGTTGATCCCGAAAATATAGCCTCGCAGAGGGTTATCGCAGCCTGCAATGGTGTCTTGATCGAGCGCTTCAGAAAGACGGCGGCCTATGGACTCGCTGAGTCTCTTCGCTACCGCATTGAGCTAGACGACTGAGGAACCTGTCGGACCCGGTTCGGCCACGAAGAGACGCTCAAGGCGGTCGTTCAATTTTCTGAGCCAACCGAAACGGATCGACGGCCCACATTTCGCCGGAGCGGAGGTGCGGCTGTGAAAGGTCGAGCCACTCTCCGAGCGGCGTGAGACTTATTCCCGGTGAAACCGAACCGCTGAACGACTCGGAGACAAACGGCGCGTCATCTTCCGAGCGACGAACAACCTGAACAATGTGAGTTATACCGCGTGGACGGGGATGGTTACCCGCCCAGTTGGGTTCTCCCATTTTCAGCCCGATGGTGGCGCAACGCGGAACACTGAAGGCCGTGATCTCTCGCCCCTCAAGAACAAACCCTGTCCGCGACTCAATTTCCTGAATGATCCGATCCGACCACACTTGCAGGGCATCCACATCGTCAGCAGCAAATATAGCGCGGTCAGCAGCTTCGTTTTCTGCTCGCATCGCTTTCGTGAGAAGCAGTCTGGTCCACCCAGAGCAGTCAATGACTGGAGGGTCGGCAAATAGTCCTTCTGACTTCACGCCACGCCGGTATCCGACTCGACCCGTGTAAAGCTGCACCAACTGCCACATCGTCGTCTCGCCGGCGTTTAAAGTCATTGCGCAAACCTTCGTGCTGTTGGCTATAGGCGGCTATTCATGAATAGAGCCGAGATCGAGTTGGTAGTATCCCATGGGGACGGCAGCCTGAATGACCGCTTAGTGGTTTGTTCAAGGTCTCTTGTGGGTCGAACAGCGACCGCTCGGCCGAGCGCAAGATTGATCTCCCTTCATCAAAGAGGAGGTTGCGATGGAAGCGCTTAATTGTTTGCCCGCTCGTCCGGTACCGTGGAATAAGGGGAGGCTGACCGGACAGAAGCCTCCGTTGAAGCTTCGTGAGATCTGGGCAATTCGAACAAGACTTCAGATGTCATCCAACGCTCGCGAGTCGGCACTGTTTAACTTGGCAATCGACAGTAAGCTCCGGGCATGCGATCTGACGCGACTGCAGGTCCAGGATATCTGCATGGGAAGCCATGTGGTGGCTCGCGCGACTTTCACGCAGCAGAAAACGCATCGACCGGTGCAGTTTGAAATAACGGAGCAGAGTCGTCAAAGTGTTTCGGCTTGGATTTCTGCCCGAGGTTTGAAGCCTGCCGACTATTTGTTTCCAAGCCGGCTGCATGCTTCAGCGCATGTGTCGACGCGTCAGTATGCGCGCATCGTTCATCGTTGGATCGCGTCGATCGGACTTGACGACAGCGCATACGGTACGCACACAATGCGACGAACGAAAGCATCATTGATCTATCGCCGGACCAAGAACCTGCGCGCGGTCCAACTGCTGTTGGGCCATACAAAGATCGAGAGCACGGTGCGATACCTTGGGATCGAAGTTGACGACGCACTCGAGATGGCTGAGCAAACGGAAGTCTAGCTTCCGTGGCCGGCGAGCGTTCGCTTGTCGGCCAGAACCGGTGACTCGACACGATCATCCAGATCGTCGACACCCATTAGCGGACCAAGTGTCAAGTGAACAAACAACACCCTCGGCTGCCTAAGCGGCCGATATCGATTCCACTGACCGAATGCAGTAGCCGATCGCACCCGTTTCTTCAATTCATGGCTGCGACGGATCGCGCCAGACACCCATCAGGCTCAAGCGATCGGCGTACATCAATTGCCTCTCGCCCTGGTGGCTTCGCCACCCCAGAAGAACATTGGTGCCGCAACGCGTCCATCAGGTTTGCACAATACTTGTGGTTGCCAAACCTCCGGCACCAATCCAGAACTGGCTCGCGTTGCGGGCGATCCGCTTTGCTGCGCTTCGGGGGACGGCGGCACGGCATCCCATTCAATTGGGTGGCTTCTAGCCAGTCGACGATTAGGGCTTGCCGGTCGCCGTCGTAACTCTTATGCGAAGCAGCGGGTCACATCAAATGGCTTTCG
>NZ_JBLKRU010000052.1:0-51429 GCF_047608185.1 Caballeronia eucalypticola | reverse complement strand
TTGTTGCTCATGCTTTTGACTCGTCTGCTTAATGCCTGCCACCATTTCCCTGGCTTCGTCTACGGTACCGCGCGCTTGTGCATGCATAGCAATACTATCGAGATCGATGTGCGCCCGCGCAAAGGCTCCAGAGCGTGCTGCTCAGGATGCCATCAACCCGCCAGGGGCTACGACCAACTGCCCCAACGCCGCTTCGAGTTCATCCCGATCTGGGGCTTTGCGGTGTTTTTACTGTACAGCATGAGGCGCGTGGAATGCAGGCGATGTGGGGTCAAGGTAGAGGAGGTGCCCTGGGCAATGGGCAAGCACCAGTTGACCAGGGCGTACATGCTGTACTTGGCGCACTGGGCGCGCAAGCTTTCATGGAAGGACACGGCACAGTCCTTCCACACCAGTTGGGAGAAGGTCCAACAGGCCGTGGCCTATGTCGTGCAATGGGGTCTGGAGCATCGCGAGCTGGGGCATATCCGGGCCATCGGCGTGGACGAAATCGCCTACGGTCGTGGTCATGAGTATCTGACACTGGTCTACCAGATCGAGGCGGGCTGCACGCGCCTGCTCTGGGTGGGCGAGAAGCGCACCAAAGAAGCGTTCCAGAAGTTCTTCGATATGATCGGCACGGAACTGGCGCAGGGCATCGAGTTTGTGTGTTCGGACATGTGGAAACCCTATCTGGACATGATCAAACTGCATTGCACAGGGGCGCTGAACATTCTGGACCGCTTTCACATCGTCGCTAAACTCAATCTTGCCATCGACGAGGTCCGTGCGGGCGAAGCACGCCAACTGGTCAAGGACGGCTACGAGCCGGTGCTTAAGAAGTCGCGCTGGTGTCTGCTCAAGCGCCCGGGGAACCTGACCGACTCCCAGCGCATCAAGCTGCGTGAGGTGCTGCGCTATAACCTCAAGAGCGTACGGGCCTACCTCTTCAAAGAATACTTCCAGCAATTCTGGGACTACGAGTCACCCGCATGGGCAGGCAAATTCCTGGATCAGTGGTGCAGCGAGGTCATGCGCTCGCGCATCGACCCGCTCAAGAAATTCGCTCGCACAGTACGCACCCATCGAGAGCTGTTGCTCAACTATTTCCGGGCGCGAAAGGCGTTCTCCAGTGGCATCGTTGAGGGACTGAACAACAAAGCCAAAGTCACTATGAGAAAAGCCTATGGATATCGCACCTTCAAAATGACGGAACTCTCGCTATATCACGTACTTGGCAAACTTCCTGAGCCAGAACTCGCCCATAGATTTTACTGACGGACCAAAAGTTTTAACCAAAATTGTTCCTTCGGCTGACACTTTAAGCAATTTTGTAGGGTTGCCGGCGTCCCGGATCATCTTTGCTTGGTTCGTGCCCATCATATTCCGCGTTGCTGGGCGGCGGTTGAGCGCAACACCAGCTGCCGGGCGCATCAGCACGACGATGTCGGCCCAGGGGGCTGGGAACAAAAAGTCTTTAAGAATGGATACAAATTTGCTTTAACCAACGGAGGACGTAGTCAATTCACACAATGCGCTATTTTACTCGACATTATAGTCATAATGTCTAAATTATGTTTTCATTGATTATAAATTGGTCGGTTTACGTTATATTATTTACTATATCCTCCTGAAAACCGATCCCGTGTCCGATGTCCTGCCAGACGAAAGCCGCATCACTGCTGAAATCGAGCGCCTAAAGGCCGAATTGCCGAAGACCCGCGAGCTCTATCGCGAGGTCTGCGCGCTGCTGTTCTTCCGGCACGGTGTCACGCCGACCGCAAACCGCCTGTATCAGTTGGTCAAGCGCGGCAGCATGAGCACGCCGACTCAGGTACTTGGCGAGTTCTGGGCCGAACTGCGCCAGAAAAGCCGCGTACGGATCGACCATCCTGATCTACCGACTGACCTGCAGGCGGCCGCCGGCGAACTGGTCGCGACGCTGTGGACCCGGTCGACCGCTTCGGCGCAAGCGGCGCTCGAGACGTTGCGCGCGGAGACTGAAGCGGAGAAGGTCGCCGCGCAGGGTGCAGTTACTTCCCTGCAGGCGGAACTGGGCCGCACCGAGACCGCACTGGAACAGCGCACCAGCGCACTGCTGGCCGCGCAGGTGCGCATTCGTGACCTTGAGCAGGCGCAGGCCGCGGGCGAGGCGAAGCGTCAGGCGCTTGAGACCGAGATCAGCCGACAGCAAGATGAGATCGGCGCGCGCGACCGGGCACTGGTGCAGGCGAGGGGGGATTTTTCGGGTGAACTCGACAAACTGCGGAGCAGCGCTGAGCTCGCGGAAGAGCGTTTGCGGGCAGCCGAGAAGCGGGCGCTCCTTGAGATCGAGCGTGAGCGGGGCATGAACGCACGGTCCCAGAAGGAGCTTGAAGCGGCCGCGCGCAGGGCGGACCAGGGCGAGACCCGGCACCGGCAGGAAATCCAGGCGCTGCAGATTCAGGTTGGCGACGCGCGTCATCGCGCAGGCGTCGTGGAGGGAAATCTGGAAGCGCTTCGCAGCTCGAATGTGGCATACCTCAGGGAACTCGACGCGCTGAGATTGCAACTCGCGACCACCGTCGCGAACCAAGCGGCGACGCGGAAGCGCCCGCTACCCTCCGTCGAGACCAGCAAGCCTCGCCGCGCTACACCCAAGGTCGCGACGAGGAAGCGATCTGCATCCTGACTTCAGTGTCGACCCCGTTACGTCGCTGGACCGATGCCATGCGGCGCCCGCCGCTGTGCCATCGGGTTTTCCGAGGAAGTGAGGCACAGCGGGCGATATATTGGGAAGGAGCGCCCAACGTTTTTTCTCTCGTAACAGGCTCGATTTTCGAGCGTATTCCGAGAAAGGAAACATGGAACCCAAACACGCCAAAGTCCTTACCGCCGCCAAATTCCGCCACCTCCTGCGAGTTACTGAGGCGACAAGCCGGTTTCCGGAGCGCGACACGCTGATCCTGCTGCTGGGCGTCACTTGCGGGATGCGAATAACCGAGATTGCACGTATTGAAGTTGGTGATGTCCTTGCCAAATCGGGAGTGCGCCGCGAGGAGGTCAGCTTGCAAGGCCCGATCACAAAGGGCTGGCGTCCTCGCTGTATCTACCTGTCACACGCGCGCACAATCGATTCGTTCGACCGCTATGTCGAATGGCGCTACCCGCGCGGCGCAGGCACGGATCTCGATCGGCGCGAGTATCGCGGCCTCCTGCCTCGCACGCGGCTGATTCTCACCCAGAAAGGTGGCCCTTTCGAGCTAAGCGTTAAGCGCCGAGTCAACTTCGATGGTGAGAGGATCGACGGCATCTCCGATGCTAAATCGACTCGCTCTAGTTGCCGCGCAATTTCATAGAACACTGCCGAAAACCTCAATCCGCATCCATCACATTCGAAGAAAAACGCCTCGTCTTCCATGGTTTCCTCAAAAATGGTCGGAGTGCAGTAGACAGGCTTGCGCGGGATACTTCCATATACCCCGGCGTCGCGCTCTGTGGTGGAGGCTGGAGCATTCCCGACGGCTCTCGTTTCCACCATAGGACATTTTCATTGCTGGACGTAAAACTCATACTTTCTCGAGGCAGACCTCTCGTGGAAGTAATTCACGAACCTAACTCGGAATCGCACAGTTTTGGTGAAAGTGCCGCCAAAACGATAAAAAGGTTAGAACTTTAGGTTCTCGGACTCCAGCACCAAAACACGACATTTCTATCTTGCTCAAACACGACATTAGGATATTGCCGATACAAACAAAATGTTGATAATTTATGTTATGTCAAATACAAAATTGACATCCTTAAACATGCCTTTTGACGCCGCAACCCCACAACTTCTCGCCTCGAACAGTCGAACCGTGCCGTAAGCAGCACGGTCCTCACAGCGTCCTCGAGCCCGCGGCTTCCCACGGTTTTAGTCGAAGTGAATATATCGCGTGATCCTGTCGTATCTAGCCGATGGAAAACATCTGCTGGACGGAAGCGCGGCTTTGGAGTTCCCAGCTCCAAGCCGACTCCACAGTCGCTCACACGTTCCGCCCACGCTCCAAGCCGCTGAACAATCATCCAGCCAACCTACGCAGAAAGTCGCTCAGTTCTTAGACCTTATCTGCCCGCCAAGCCGCGTCAGTATCTGATACGCAGCAGTCACGCGTTGAGCGATGGGGTAATTCTTATTAGCGAGCATGACAATCCCCAATCTCCGCGCAGGAACAAAAGCGACGTAAGTTGCAAAACCATTAGTCGACCCAGTCTTGTTGATCAACGCATTCGCTTGCGGCTGCAGCGGAGGGTTAATTTCAGTCGCTTTCGTCGCCTGATAAGCCATGGCGTCGGAATTACCCGCCAGCAGCGTTTTCAGTTCCACGGGATACGGATACTGTTCCCATATCAGGTCCTGCGTGATTTCACCCGCCTTGAAATATCCGGTATGCGTGTCGCTGATCGCGCGCTGCAGATCGCTGTCAATCTTAATCATCTGCATGTTGGCAGCCACAAATCGAATCATGTCTGGCGCACTGGCTTTGATTCCATATGCTTCCGAAGAAAGAGCGCCCACACTCAGCCTGATCGGAGCGCCCTGCTTCGTGTAGCCTTGCGCATAGTCCTTCATCTCCGCCGGCACATTGATATAGCTGTGCGTTATTCCGAGCATAGGGAATAATTTCTTTTCGATAGCGTCATCGAAAGGCTCATTCATGCTCTTCGCGGCGATCATGCCCAGCATGCCAATACTCGGGTTCGAATACACCCTGTAGCTGCTGGGAGCGTAAGACGGTTTCCACTGCCGGAAATAATCCATCAGTTGATCGTCATTGTGAACAGCATCCGGCACCTGCAACGGCAAGCCGCCGGCGGTGTGCGTTCCCAGATTCAGCAAACTGACGCTATCAAAGTGGCTACCGCGCAGAGACGGCAAATATTTGCTGGTGCTGTCAGTCAACGCAAGGTTGCCCTTGACCTGAGCGTAAGAAGCCAACGTCGCCGTAAACGTCTTGCTAGCTGACCCAATCTCGAAAAGAGTTTTATCGGTAATCGGTTGCCGGGTTTTCAGTGATGCCACACCGTAGTTATAAACGTAACTCTCGCCATTGACGATCACTGCGACCGCCATGCCTGGAATCTGATTTTCCTGCATTAGCGGACGTATCACGCCGTCCATCACAGCAGCGATCTCTTTTCGTTTGTGACTACTTTCCCCGTATGTGCCGGAAGCAATAAAGCAGGACAACACCGAAGTCGAAATCAAAAGGCGTTTGAAAAAACAGCGACGCATGCAATCTCCTTGTTAATAGCTTGGATACAGGGCGAAAATTATCTCGACCTTTCGCATTGAAAATTGGATATTTTGAGCACCGCGTGAGCCACGCATTAGCGCTTACTTAGGAAAACTGACGTTAAACGGCTCCCCGGGCGTGGACACCCAGGTTGCAATAACTGTCGCGCCTTGGAACCCAGCCTTGGTGACGTGAATCGCATTAGCCGCGATCTGGAAGCTCCCTCCCGCGCGAATGACTTTCGTCGGTTGGCCTTGTACCTGCAAGATTATCTCGCCTTTCACGACGTAGCAGACCTCGGGTCCCGTCGCCATGTGGCGCGGTTTTTCGGCTCCAGGCGGAAACTCGGACATTCCCATTCCCATCTCGCGATTTGTCCCGTTCACATTGACTCTTTCCAGCACCTGCGTCTCCTTCGCAGAAGGCGCCGCATAGGCGGTCGTCGCAGATTGCATTGCAATCAACAAGGCGCCAAGAACCCTGGGAGCAGAAAGACACAATTTCACAAGTGTTCTTCAGTTCAAAATCGAAACCACAACGACTGCAGCGGATCCAGAAAGGGTCATTGACCCCTTCTCTGCCGAGTAGATTCATGGGCGGAAATAACCAGTGCCGAGCAGAATATCGTCTCTTTGCGAGTCCTCTACAAGCGAGCATAATTTCTGTTTGGGTAAAGAAAAACTAATGTCATGTCCTCTATTCGTCCTCATCTTCCGTTGAACGCCTTGCGCGCATTCGAATCGTCGGCACGGCACCTCAGCTTCACGCGCGCTGCGCTCGAACTCAACGTGACGCAGGCTGCCGTCAGCCAGCAAGTTCGAATGCTCGAAGAGCGGCTCGGAACCACGCTGTTCAAACGTCTACCGCGTGGACTCGGCATGACCGACGAAAGCCGCGCCCTCCTCCCCGTCCTGACCGACGCATTCGGTCGCATCGAGGGCGTGCTCAAGCAATTCGAGGGTGGGCATTTTCACGAAGTGCTGACGGTCGGCGTGGTCGGGACTTTCGCGGTCGGCTGGTTGCTGTCACGGCTCAAATCGTTTCGCGAGACACATCCCTTCGTGGAGTTGCGGCTCTTGACCCATAACAACCTGGTCGACCTTGCAGCCGAGGGACTGGATTTTGCAATCCGCTTTGGCGATGGAACCTGGCCTGCGACACACAACGTCATGTTGCTCGACGCTCCGCTGACCGTGCTTTGCGCACCGGACATTGCGAGAAGGCTTGCCACGCCGTGTGATCTTGCTAAGGAGACCTTGCTTCGTTCGTATCGCACCGACGAATGGATTGGCTGGTTCAGCGCGGCCGGGCTTGATCCATGGGCAGTCAACGGTCCGGTTTTTGACTCGTCGCGCCTGATGGTGGAGGCCGCCGTACAAGGTGCGGGGATCGCGCTGGCACCGCCTGTGATGTTTGTCCGTGAACTTCAGGCAGAATTGCTCGTTCGCCCTTTCGATACCGAAGTCAGAACGGGCAGCTACTGGCTGACATGGCTGAAATCGAAGCGAATGTCGCCCGCCACTGAATTGTTCCGTCACTGGATTGTCGCGGAAGCCGCCGATGGAACGACGGCCGAAAGTACGAGTACGAAAGAATCCCCGGCAATTTGACTGACCATTCGACCGTGACCCTCCTCCGAAGGAACCAGCCATGTTCTTGCCACAGGAAATCGTTCGTAAAAAGCGCGATGGACAAGCGCTCTCGCAGGAGGACGTCGCCGGTTTCGTGCGTGGCATTACCGAGGGCAGCGTAACCGAGGGGCAAGTCGCTGCCTTCGCGATGGCCGTGTATTTCAACGACATGAGCATCGACGAACGCGTGGCGCTCACGCTCGCACAGCGCGACTCGGGGCAAGTGCTGCAATGGCGTTCGTTCGATCTGCCGGGTCCCGTTCTCGACAAGCATTCGACGGGTGGCGTCGGCGACCTGACGTCGTTGCTGCTCGGTCCTATGGTCGCGGCCTGCGGCGGCTTCGTGCCAATGATCTCCGGCCGCGGCCTCGGTCACACCGGCGGCACACTCGACAAGCTCGCCGCGATTCCCGGCTACAACATCGCGCCCGACGTCGATGTATTTCAGCGCATCGTGCGAGACACCGGCGTCGCGATCATCGGTCAAACGGCGCAATTGGCGCCTGCCGATCAGCGAATCTACGCCATCCGCGACATCACCGCGACGGTCGAATCGGTCGCCATGATCACTGCATCGATCCTCTCGAAGAAGCTCGCAGCGGGTCTCGAAGGCCTGACGATGGACATCAAGGTGGGATCAGGTGCGTTCATGCCGACCTATGAGAAATCGGTTGAACTGGCGAGAAGTATCGTCGATGTGGGTAACGGCGCCGGGTTGAAGACAACCGCCGCGCTGACCGATATGAACCAGCCGTTGGCGTGCTGCGCGGGCAACGCGCTGGAGATCCGGTGCGCGCTTGACTACCTGGCGGGGCGCGTTCGACCGGCGCGTCTACATGACGTCACGCTCGCGTTGGCCGCACAGATGCTCGTGCTCGGCGGTCTCGCCAATGATCTCGCTCAGGCTCGGGTAAAGCTGAATGCGGTACTCGACTCGGGCGCTGCCGCGGAACGATTCGCGCGGATGATCAGCGCATTAGGCGGCCCGAGTGACTTGCTCGATGTGCCCGATCGTCACTTGGGACATGCGCCAGTTGTCTTGCCCGTTGCCGCGCTGCGTGCGGGGCGTGTTGCGCATATCGATTGCCGGGCAATGGGTCTGACGGTCGTTGGCCTGGGTGGCGGACGGCGCCGCCCCGAGGACAAAATCGATTATCAGGTCGGTTTGACGGAACTCGTCGAGCTTGGACAGCATGTCGATGCCGGCCAGCCGCTTGCGGTTGTGCACGCTCGGGACGTGGCGGCCGCACAAAGCGCCGCGAGCGAAATTCAGGCCGCGTATTCGTTCGCGGAGAACGGTCTGGCCGTGCCGCCGACGGTGTATTGCCTCATGGACCAGCCGCTTTAAAGCATGCTCAGCGCGGTGGCTAGTACCGTCTCTTTGAACTTCACCGGGTCTTTCGGCAGCGGTGAAAATACCGCCAGCAGGTGACTGTACGACACCGTCTTGCCAACGCCATTAGTTAGCATCGCGAACAATACATCCGGGTCGTTGGGCGGCAGTTCACCTGAATCGATTGCATCGGCGAGAAGGGGGACAAACACATCGTGGTAAGGACGCAGAAGACGGTCCATCAGTACATCCAGCCGCTCGCCCTGCTCGGTTGCCGTTGTCGAAAAAAATATCCCGACATCCGGATCGCTGAACACCTTGTCGATAAAAAGCGCCAGCGCCCGCTCGACGCGCTGACGTTTCGTCAGATCAGAAGTACGTAGCTTCCCCGTAGCTTCGATCATGGGTGTGGCATGCAGCGCTATCTGCTCGACAACTGCGATCCACAACGCCTCTTTCGAGCCAAAGTGATGCGAAATGAGCGCTGGATCCACACCCGAGTCCCGTGCGATTTCACGCACACTCGTCGACTCAAACCCGCGCTTGACGAACGCCTGCCGCGCGCTTTTGAGCAATGCGTCGGAGCCGGCGATCTCGCTGCAAGCGGGGCGTCCGCGCGAGCGTTTCTCCTTGCCGGCTTGCATTGGGCGTGAGGTTGAAGCTGTCATGATTCGATCCGAATTCTAAAGCTGTAAGGTGGGCCCGAAGTTTAACCGACGCAATGTGCCCCGCTTCTGCATCGATTCACGCGGCGTTTGACATCGACCGCCTGAGTGCCTACTATCTCACTAATTCATCACTCGTTGAATAATATTCCGTAACAGACGCTTCGCGCAATCGCCATTCAGCATGACGCGGTTGCCTCGTCGTGAGGCCGGGGATGCCCGGCTGTCCGGAATTTCTTGTAAAGGAAAGGTGAGATGCTCAAGCAACATGCCAGTGCATGGTCTCAAACCGTCGCGTTACTCGACAACACACGCGCCCAGCAAGTCGCCGATGAAGCCACACGAATTGCCCGGCGGCGCCCGGCAAAAACCATCTGGGCCGATCACGCAGCATTGACGGTCAGCGTAATCGAACTTCCCACTCCACGCACTGCCACGGTCTCATGGTGCGACCCCCTTTCAGGCTATTACGGGCATCAGACATGGCGCGTCGCATTGGCCAAGCAAGGTGGCGAATGCGTGGTCAGCGGCAAGTCCATCAAGCGGGGTGATTTCATCTATCGGCCGGCAACTTGTCAGCCACCGCCTGGCAATGCGGGCGCAATGATCATCGCGTCAGAGCTGGTGCCGCAAGGCACGAGCACTCACTCATAACGTAAGCGTCCGCTCACGGGTTCTCGCATCGAAAACTCGCGGCGTTGTTGATGTTGCCCTTACCCATGTACCTCGGGTAACCGGGATAACGGCACAGCGGCCGGGTCCGGCCATTGGTCGCGCTCGCTATGTCGGTCCCGACCAGCGTCTCCGGCGCGATGTTCATCGTGACCCACCGGTCGAGCGCGCCCAGTTCGTCCCACGCGGGAATGAACACGCCGTTGCCGTGCTGGAATCCCGGCACCATGTAAAGCCGCATGAAGGAATCGACAATACTCTGACCGTACTTCTCAACCAGCGATTCGTAGAAAGCGATGGTCTGGTTCGGGCTGATGACCTCATCGGCGAGACCGTGCATGGTGATCAGCTTGCCGCCGTGCCCAAAGAACGCTGACATGTCCGGGTTCATCGCCCCGACCGTCGCCGACAAATCGATCAGGCGAGACTTGTAGGTTTCCGGATTGTTGATGTCGAAACCGAGCGTGTTGAAGCGCAGGTCATGCGAGACGAAGTACTTCATGTAACTGTCGCCTTGCGCGAACAGATAGCCGTTGGCGTCGAAGCTCAACGGCTGCGTGAGCGCCGATGAATTGCCGAGTCCCAGACCGCTCGAAAAATCCACGCCCTGGAACACGTTGTAGCCGTAGTACTTCGTGACCCCATAGGCAAGTCCATACGGCAGCGTAAAACCATCGCGCAGAACCTCGAGCGTCGCAAGCTGCGCCTCGGACAAGCAACTGTCCCGTAAGGTTGGCCGTTGCCCGTTTGCGCATCGCAGTTGCGCGATGATTTGCGGTTCGCGTTCGCGGCAGGCCGCAACGTCCGAGACGATGCCGTCCACCACGCCGTCCAGCCCGTCGCATTCGTGCAGCACGGTTTCCACCACGCGTTTTTGCTGCACCGGCCCCACAAAACCACCGGGCGTCCCATACGCCGCCTGCCCTACTTTCACGCCCATCAGCCGCACGCCCGAAAAGTTGATCGCCGGTGCGTTGGCGATCACGCCGTCGTAGTCGTCGGGATATCGTTCGATCACCGTGAACGCTTCGCGGCCGCCGGTCGAGCCGCCGGCAAAGTAGGTTTGCTCGGGCTTGCGCCCGTAGCCCATGATGATCAGCGCGAGCGCGACGTCATGGGTTTTCTTGAGATGGCCGTAGCCGAAGTTGATCACCGCTTCGTCGTTCATCGCGAAATCGGCGCGGCCGGAATTGCCTACGTGGCCGGAATCCGAGCCGAAGGTCGCGTAGCCGTTGGCCAGCGGCGAAGCGTAAGGCGCGAAAGCCGTAGGCTCAGTGCCGCTCACGATCACACCGTTATAACCGCCGCCGCCCATCTGCAAGGCGCGACCGTTCCAGCGGGCCGGTAAATTCACTTCGAAGCGGATATCGGGCGTGGTATCGAGTTGCGCCTTGATGACGCCGACCAGCCGGCAGTATTCGCCATTGCGGTTTTTCGGCGCGGCGGCGGCCACCACCGACGCGCTCAGAATGGTGGCGCCCCGGGTAGGCAAACCGATCACCGATGCCGGCACCGACTGGCCTTCAAGTTCGGCGCAATGCTTGACGACGTACGACGCGGCGCTCGCGTGGGTGCTGCACGCGAACAAGGCGGCGAAGAGCAGGAATGCACGCAGGAAAGGGGTTGTAGCTTGGGGCATCGCCTAGTGAGTGAATTGCTGCGGTGCCTGACTGCAATCAGCTGCTTTGCCAGGATTGAAGCGAAAAGCCGACAGCGCGTTCTGTGCGGCGCATTTGCCGCACAATTTCGCCGCACAATATATAAGAAGCGTCTTATCCGCAGAAATCCGATTGCCCTGGTTCGTTGCGTTTGCACAACCGGGCTGCACGGTTTGCGCTTCGGCACTGCAGTGCAATTAATCCGATGAAACCCCGCCCGATGATGTCAGCCGTTGCCGCACGCGCCATGCCAGGCCGAACAACAGCCGCTCATTCTCCCGGCCATTCGCCCCTCAGATCGCTGTTCTGCAGAATTTCCAGCAGTGTCTCAGCCGGGCGGCTCAAATGCTTCGCCCCTAACGCGATGAATTCGACCATCGGCAATTCGGGCAGCGCCGCGCGATTCACCGGCGGCGAAAGTCCCCTGCCCGCGAGGGAGTGAGACCGCACGGTGAGCCCCAGCCCACCGCGTGCGGCCGCGATGCACCCTGCATACGAACTGCTTGTGCAGACCATTTGCCAGCGAGCGCCGACCGCGGCCAGCGAGTCGAGCACCACGGCGCGCGTCACGCTCGGCTCGGCGACGAGAATCAGCGGCAGCGGTTGATCGAGGTCCACCTCGGTGCCCGTGAGCCCAAGCCATTCGAGCTGTCCGGAAAACAGCGGAATGCCGCGCGGATCTCCAATGCGCCGTTTGCCGATCAGCAAATCGATCGACCCGTCTTCAAGCAACTCGTAAAGCCGCCCCGTCATGCCGATAGTGATTTCCAGTTCCACATCCGGATGAGTCCGGCGAAATGCCGCGAGCACGCTGGGCAAAGGGCCGAGCGCGAGGTCATCGGAGGAACCCAGGCGCACGCGGCCCCTGAGGCGCGGCGAGCGGAACTGCAATTCGGCGTGGGTCATCGCGTCCAGAATCATGCGCGCGTGGACCAGCATGGCTTCGCCGTCGGCGGTGAGCGCGAGCGAATGGGTATCGCGTACGAGCAACCGGCGTCCGACGTGTTCCTCCAGGCGCCGGATGTGCTCGCTCACACTGGATTGCGTGAGACGGAGCTGGCGCCCGGCATCGGTAAAACTATGCGACGCGGCCACCGTCGCGAACGTGTTCAGCCAGACTGGATTGAGCATGATGCATTGTGATCGCGTTTTCCGATGATAGTCAACGCGGCCAGCGGGGTTCCCGATTGCCATTTAGAGTCTTAAAATCGTCACATCGCGCCAACCCCGCGCGACATTGTTTCTGCTGTAATCGATGACTTCTAAAAACTCCCACACGGCGCTCTTGTGGATCGTGGCCGTCGGCTTTTTCATGCAAGCGCTCGACACGACCATCGTCAACACCGCCCTGCCCTCCATTGCGCGCAGCCTCCACGCGCAACCGCTCGCGATGCAGCCAATCGTGGTCGCGTACACGCTGACCATGGCGCTCCTCACACCCGCATCCGGCTGGCTCGCCGACCGCTTCGGCACTCGCCGCGTCTACTTCGTCGCCATCCTGTTGTTTGTCATCGGGTCGATGTGTTGCGCCCACGCGCAGTCGCTAAATCAACTGATCTTGGCGCGCGTGATCCAGGGAATCGGCGGCTCCATGCTGCTGCCGATCGGCCGGCTGGCCGTGCTGCGCAGCGTGACGGGCGATGCGTACGTTTCCGCGCTGGCGGTCATTTCAATTGCCGGCCAGGTAGGCCCGATCCTCGGTCCGACGCTCGGCGGATGGTTCGTCGAATCGTTTACATGGCACTGGATTTTCCTGATCAACGTGCCCATTGGCGCAGTGGGACTGTTTGCCGTGCATCGCTTTCTTCCCAACGATGCCATAACCGAGGCCGCGCCTTTTGACTTTATCGGCTGCGCGTTGCTGTCGCTTTGCATGGTCGCGTTTTCAATGGCGCTCGACAGCCCCGCGCAAACCCACAAACTGCTGGTATCGGGCGGACTGTTCGTGTTGTCCGCGGTCGCGGCGCTTGCTTACGTTCCCTACGCCAAACGCCGGCGCGATCCGCTCTTCAAGCTGTCCTTGTTCAGCGAACCGAACTTCAGCGTGGGCCTGATCGGTAACTTGTTATGCCGGATCGGATCGAGCGCGGTGCCGTTTCTCCTGCCGCTGCTGATGCAACTGCAACTCGGTTATACGCCGCTGCATTCGGGCTTGATGATGTTGCCCGCCGCGTTCGCCGGCACGGTTGCGAAGGGCTGGATTTCGCCGCTGGTGAAGCGTTATGGCTACGATAACTTCCTGCTGTGGAACACCATTCTGGTCGGTGCATCGATAGTCGGCTTCGCTTCATTCTCGGTGAGCACGCCGCTTGCCATCGAAATTGCGATCCTTGCCGTATTCGGCGCATGCAATTCCATGCAGTTCGCCGCGATGAACAGCGTCACGCTCAAGGGCCTGTCGATCAAGGACGCCGGCAGCGGCAACAGCCTCTTCTCGATGGTGCAGATGCTGGCCATCGGACTCGGGGTGTCGATTGGCGGCGGCCTGGTGTCGGTGTTTTCAGCGAACCTCGGCTCGGCAGCGCTCGCGTTCCGGATCGCGTTTGTCTGCGTGGGCCTCGTGACGCTGGCATCGGCTATTGTGTTCCGTTTCCTCGACGCCGTGCCTCCGCGCGCGGCGCCGCAGGCCGCAACCTCGTAGGCGCGCGCATGCAGGCACGCGCCTGAACGTTTAAGCTGAAGCACACTCAACACGCCCAAGGAGTTCGCCATGCAGTATCGTAGATTTGGCCGTACCGGCCTGAACGTCTCGCGTTTGTGCCTTGGCACAATGACCTTCGGTTTGCAGACTGAAGAGGATGTATCGCGCAGCATCATGGATCGTGCGGCTGAAGCAGGTGTCAATTTTATCGACACCGCCGACGTCTATCCGCTCGGCAGCACGGAAGACGTGGCCGGGCGTACGGAGGAGATAGTCGGGCGCTGGCTGAAAGACACTCCCACGCGCCGCAGCCAGTTCATCCTGGCCACGAAAGCGGTCGGCAAGATGGGACATGCGGCGTGGGACCAGGGCGCATCGCGCAAGCATTTGCTGGACGCTATCGATGCATCGCTCAAACGGCTCAATACCGATTACGTCGACATTTACCAACTGCATTCCGACGATCAAAACACGCCGCTCGATGAAACCCTGGAAGCGCTTGACACCATCGTGCGCCAAGGCAAGGCGCGTTACGTGGGAGTATCGAATTTCCTGGCGTACCGGCTCGCCACTGCGCTGGGCCGCTCGGATTTCTTGCGCGTGGCGCGCTTCGTTTCCGTCCAGCCGCGATACAACCTGCTGTTCCGGCAGATCGAGCGTGAATTGCTGCCGCTTGCCACCGATGAGCATCTCGCCGTGATCCCGTACAACCCGCTCGCGGGCGGGTTGCTGACGGGGAAACACAAGCATGATGCCGCGCCGTCGGAGGGCCGCTTCACGTCGACCGTTGGCCGCGCGGGAGCGATGTATCACCAGCGCTACTGGCATGAGCGCGAGTTTGAAACCATCGAAAAGTTGAAGAAGATTGTTGGCGCTACCGGTGAGTCGTTGACGAAGACATCGGTGGCGTGGGTGCTGGCGAACCCGGCGATTACATCGGCGATTATTGGTGCGAGCCGGCCCGACCAGCTCACGGATACGCTGGCTGCAGTGGATCTTGTGCTGAACGACGAACTCAAGGCGCAGCTGGACGACGCGACGGTGGAGTACCGCTGGGGCGATGCCGCGCGGTAAGTAGTTCGCCGCTAGTACCTTGTAATGTCCCGCGTCTCCAGCACGCGGGACGCGCCACCTTCTTTGGCGACGGCGATCATCGCGCGCCCTAGCTGGCTGGTCGTCGTTATCGCGTTCGGAAATGCGCGCCGCATAAGCGGAAACACGGGGCGCAGCAAAGAAATCGCCATCTGATATACAGCCGTCTTCGAGCGAATGCCGTCCATCGGCTGGATCATCCCGGGACGATACATATACGCAGCCTTGAACGGCATGCGTAGCAGCGCGTTTTCCGTGCGGCCTTTGACGCGCGCCCACATGCTGCGTCCGCGCTCGGTCGTATCCGTGCCTGCTCCCGTCACATACGAAAACGTCATGCCTGGATTGAGACGCGACAAGGTCTTGCCGACGGCGAACGTCAGATCGTAGGTGAGATGTGTGTAGTTGGCCTCGCTCATCCTGAACGACGACACGCCCAGGCAGAAAAAGCACGCATCGAAACCGCTGAGTTGCGATTCAATCGAGGTGAGATCGAAGAGATCCTTATGCACGATCTCGGTGAGCTTTGGGTCCTGCTGACCCGTCGCATTGCGTCCCACTGTGACCACTCGTTCGATATCCTTATCAAGCAGGCATTCGCGCAATACGCCTTGCCCGACCATTCCTGTCGCGCCGAAAATAAGCACTTTCATGATTTTCCCGGCCAGGACGCGCCTGTCAGTTTCACCGATACATCCCACAGTTTAGCGGCAACCGCGGTGTCCTTTGCCTGGGGAGAGATGCGTGCCTCGGCGGGCGCGCCGGTCATCTCCTGGAAACCCTTTGGACCGTAATATGCGGCTGGCTGTGCCTCGGGTGAGGTGGCGGCCAGCAGCGTGGGCAACGCGCCTTCTGCCGCGCTATGGCTCAGGAACGGCATCATCGCGCGGCTGAGCATTGCTAATACGCCCGCATTGCCCGGCTGGTTTGCAATGAGATCCGTCCGTGCAAAACCCGGATGTGCCGCGTTGCTCATGAGGCTCCAGCCGCTTGCGTCGCTGCGGCGTTGCAATTCCAGTGCAAACATCAGCATGGCGAGCTTGGACTGTTCGTATGCCGGCCACGCTTTATACGCGCGCTCGCCTTGCAGGTTATCGAAAGCAATTTTTCCTCGCCGATGCGCAATGCTGCTCAGGTTCACCACGCGCGGCGCGGCGCTCTTCTGCAACAAGGGCAGCAATTGCGCGGTCAGCGCGAAGTGACCGAGATAGTTGGTGCCGAACTGACGCTCGAAGCCATCGGCGGTTGTTTCGTGCTTGGGCAACATCATCACGCCGGCGTTGTTCACGAGCAGATCAATCGCCGAGCCTTGGTCAAGCAGGTGTTGCGTCGCTTTAGAGATCGACGCGAGGCTTGCGAGATCGATGGCTTCAAAACGGATTTGGGCATTCGGTACTTCGCGGCGAATGCGTTCAAGCGCGATGCGCCCTTTCGCGTCGCTGCGCCCGGTCAGTATCACTTCGGCGCCGGCCCGGGCCAGTTCAAGCGATGTCTCGTAACCTAACCCACCGGTCGCGCCAGTCACCAACGCGCGTTTGCCCGATTGCGAGGGAATGTTGGCCGTGGTCCATGTGCTCATGTGCTCGTCCTCCAAGTGTTTTTGCGTGAGTAATCAGTCATTAAAACGGTCAAAAAAACGAACGACGAAATGTGCCCGCTTGATCCATCCGTCATTCAACTACGTGCGTTACGGGCGATACCGTTCCAGAACACGTCGAATCCAATCTTCCGGTACCGACCGGCCTCTGCCGGACAAACCGTCATGAAGGCCATGGTGGTTTCGGCCATCGACTTCATGCTGGCCGCAATAAACGCGACCGGATAATCCTCCAAGACGCCTGTATCGATACTGTGTTGTGCAAGCGCCTCAATCTCGGCAAACGGTTCATAACCGACTGCCTTCGACTCTTCACTGACCGTATCCGCCACCGATAACTGGTCGAGCACATTCAGGCGCTGCGGATTGGCGACACCCCAATCCACGAATGCGTCCCACAGATACTCCAACCGGTCGCGCACCGGTCCCGTGCGCGGAAACCGGGTCATCAGGGCATCGGCGAGATCGAGCTTGATCGAGCGGTATAGCGCGTTCACCAGCTCGTCCTTCGTGCGGAAGTAGGTGAACAAAGTCCCTTCCGCGACGCCAGCCTGCTTCGAAATGGCCGATGTCGGCGCAGCCGCCAGTCCGCGCTGGGCGAAAACCTGTTCCGCGGCGAGCAGCAGTGCGTTGTGTTTGTCGTCGCTTTTGGGTCGGGCCATCGTGCTTGATCGGATCAATATGATTAATGAGTGAATACTCAATTATAACTTTTTTTGAGATAGCAGGTGGACAACTGCAGGCACCTGGCCCTTGGCGCTAAAAAATAAGCTTACAAAACCGGCTAGATGGACCAAAACTTGCCCGTGCTAGCATCCGGCAATTGCATTAGTCGGGGTGACCAGGCGCTGAAACTCGCGCTCATTGCCTGGACTCCGTTTCACTTCAGGGATCTCATGAATAACAGCACGGTTCATCAAAACTTCTTCCACCTCTTGCTGTTCGTGGTCACGGTCGCGCTCTGCTGGATCTTGCTGCCGTTCTTCGGCGCGATCTTCTGGGGAACGATTCTCGCCATCCTGTTCCAGCCGTTGCAGCGTTATCTCGCCGCGAAGTTCGGCAAGCGGCGCAATCTGGCGGCGTTCGCCACGCTGGGCTTGACGATCGTGATCGTGATCCTGCCGCTCAGCTTCGTCGCGGCCACGCTCGTCCAGGAAATCGGTCTCGCATACGCCCAGGTCAAGGCGGGTCAGCCCAATTTCACGACCTACTTCCAGCAGGCCATTCACGCACTGCCGAGCTCGGTGCAGACGCTGCTTGGCCGTTTTGGTCTCACCGATATCCCCAGCATTCAGCAACGCCTGACCAGCGGCGCGGCTGCGATCAGCCAGTTCGTGGCTTCGCAGGCGTTGAGCATTGGCCAGAACACGTTCCAGTTCTTGATCAGCTTCGGCGTGATGCTGTATCTCGTGTTTTTCCTGCTGCGCGATGGCGGCGAAATCGGGCGGCGTATTCGCCGCGCCCTGCCCCTCGACGATGAACCGAAACAGCATCTGATCGCCAAGTTCACGACCGTCGTTCGAGCAACGGTGAAGGGCAACATCGCGGTGGCGGCCGTTCAGGGTTTCCTCGGCGGCATGATCTTCATGTTCCTGGGCATCCAGGGCTCCCTGCTGTGGGGCGTGCTCATGGCGTTTCTGTCGCTGTTGCCGGCCATTGGCGCTGCGCTGGTCTGGGCGCCGGCAGCCGCCTATTTCCTGCTGACTGGCGATATCTGGCGCGGCGTGATCTTGATCTTGTTCTGCGTGGTGGTGATCGGCTTGGTCGACAACGTGCTGCGCCCTATCCTGGTCGGCAAGGATACAAAGATGCCTGACTGGGTAGTCCTGATTTCCACGCTGGGCGGAATGGGATTGTTCGGGATCAACGGCTTCGTGATCGGACCGCTGATTGCTGCTCTGTTCATGGCAAGCTGGGATTTGTTCACGCAAGACGAAGAAGCCCGGAAAATCGACAAAGTTTAAGGTTTTCGTTTGGCTCAATAAAAAACCGGCTCGCTGAGTGAATCAGCGAGCCGGTTTTTTTATGTCTTCAAGAAACGATAGAACTTAGCGCTTCTCCGACCCGGTGTATTTACAATCGAAGCGCTTTCTCACGGTTCCATTTTCATCGACGCTTTCAAGATACACGTCGAATTGCCACAGCCGCGCCATGTGCTTGAGAACCTCTTCGCTGTCATTGGTGAGGTGACGGTTATCGGTCATGAAATGGCGTAGCGTCAGGCTCCGATCGCCACGTGTATTCACCGAATACACCTGAATATTCGGCTCACGATGATGCATGTCGTACTGCCGCGACAAAGCCTGGCGAACGTAGCGGTACCCGCTGTCGTCGTGAATAGCCGACACTTCCAGCGAGTCGCGCATATCGTCGTCGAGAATCGAGAACAGACGCATTTCGCGAATCAGATGCGGCGACAAATACTGCGCAATAAAACTCTCGTCCTTGAAGTTGCGCATGGCGTAATGCAGCGCCTCAAGCCAGTCACTGCCGGCCAGCTCCGGAAACCATTCGCGGTCTTCATCGGTTGGGTGTTCACAAATGCGGCGAATATCGCTCATCATGGAGAAACCCAGCGCGTACGGATTGATACCGCTGTAATACTGCTTCGTCACCGGCGGTTGATACACCACGTTGCTGTGCGAATGCAGGAACTCCATCATGAAACCATCTTCCAGACGGCCTTCCGCATACAGTGTGTTGAGCAGCGTGTAATGCCAGAACGTAGCCCATCCTTCATTCATGACTTGCGTCTGCCGCTGCGGATAAAAATACTGGCCGACCTTGCGGACAATGCGAATAACTTCCCGCTCCCACGGCTCGAGCAGCGGCGCATTTTTCTCCGCAAAATACAGCAGGTTTTCCTGCGGTTCCGGCGGAAAACGGCTTTCAATTTCCTCGGTCGTCGTCGCCTTTTTGTTCGGCAGCGTGCGCCAGAGTTCATTCACCTGCGATTGCAAATACGCTTCACGTTCGCGCCGCGCGGCCATTTCCTTCGCCAGCGATAATTTCTGCGGCCGCTTATACCGGTCGACGCCGTAATTCATCAGCGCGTGACACGAGTCGAGCAGTTCCTCTACCCGGTCAATGCCATGACGCTCCTCGCATTCCGCGATGTAATTCTTCGCATAAACCAGGTAATCGACAATGGCATGCGCGTCCGTCCACAGCCGGAACAGGTAGTTGCCCTTGAAAAACGAGTTGTGCCCGTACGCCGCGTGCGCGATGACGAGCGCCTGCATCGTCATCGTGTTTTCTTCCATCAGGTACGCAATGCACGGATTCGAGTTGATGACGATCTCGTACGCGAGACCCATTTGTCCACGCCGATAACTCTTCTCGGTGGACAGGAAGTGCTTGCCGAACGACCAGTGCCGGTAGTTCACCGGCATGCCGACCGACGCGTACGCGTCCATCATTTGCTCGGCGCTGATGAGTTCGAGCTGGATCGGGTAGACGTCGAGCCCGTAACGCTGCGCGACACGGGCAATCTCGGTGTCGTATTCCTCGATCAGCTCGAAGGTCCAGTCCGATGGACACGGCAACGGCCTTTTTTCCGCCACGTTCATGGTGTCTCCTTCCGACGCCGGGCTTTTGCGAGGCTTCCTGGACTTTTGTGGCGCGCTGTCTTGTGCTTTCAGTTCTTCGCCAGGTTTGAGGTGATACCCACGTGCTTCGTTGTCCAAATGCCGTGTTGTCATGCAGCCGCCTGTTGTTTCTCAAACAATTCGCGAAAGACAGGATAAATATCCGCAGCCGATTCAACTTTCTTCATCGCGAGTTCAGGCGCGCTTTGTTTCAGATGAGCATATTCCACCCAGAGATTCTGCTCTTCAGGCGCAACCTGAATATAAGCAAAATAGCGCACCTTCGGCAAAATGTCCTCGGCGAGAAGCTTGCGGCACTTCGGCGAATCGTCAGTCCAGTTGTCGCCGTCGGACGCCTGCGCACCGTAGATATTCCACTCCGTTGGTGAATACCGTTCATCCATGATCTTCTTCATCAACTCGAGCGCGCTCGACACGACCGTGCCGCCGCTCTCGGTCGAATGAAAGAAAGTCTCTTCGTCCACTTCCTCGGCACGCGTGTGATGCCGGATGAAAACGACTTCAATCTTTTCGTAATTCCGGTTAAGGAACAGATATAGAAGAATGAAGAACCGCTTCGACAGATCCTTGCGCTGCTCGTCCATGGACCCGGACACGTCCATCAGACAGAACATCACGGCCTTGCTGGAAGGCGTGGGCTGCTTGGTCCGGTTGACATACCGCAAGTCGAACGGGTCGATGAAAGGAATGCGCGTGATGCGCCCTTTCATGATCACGATATCGGCTTCCAGCCGCGCGATTTCCTCGGGATCGCCTTTCTCGTCCAGGAGCACTTCCAACTGACGCTCCATCTCGTGCAACTGACGCGATAACGGCGACCCAAGCGCGATCCGCCGACCGAGCGCACTGCGCAGCGAACGGACGACATCGATATTGTTTGGCGTTCCTTCAGCCGAAAAGCCCGCCCGAACATTCTTCCATGTGGGCACGGCGGCTAATTGAGTTTTGACGAGACGCGGAAGCTCGAGGTCATCGAAGAAATACTGCATGAACTCTTCACGCGACAATTCAAACACGAAGTCGTCCTGCCCTTCGCCCTCGTTGCTCGCGGTCTTGCCACCGCCACCGCCGCCGCCATTCGGGCGCGCGATCTTGTCGCCACGAATGTATTCGGCATTACCCGGATGCACGAGCTCGCGCTTTCCGCCAGGGCCATGCCGGAACGACGGTTCGGCAATGTCCTTCTTCGGAATCGTGATGCTTTGCGTGCTCTGGATGTCTTTGATGCTTCGATCCCGAACGGCATCCGACACCGCCCGGCGAATATAGTTTTTGACACGACGCAAAAAGCGTTCGCGGTTGGCAATGCTCTTGTTCTTACCGGCTAACCTGCGGTCGATGATTTGATGCAGCACATCCAGTCTCCCGCGTAATTGGCGAGGAAGCGAAGCGCTGGCGGTCTGAACCGCACGCGGCGGCGCAAGACCGTAAGGCACTCGCCAAGATGTTCGCGTCCGCTGCAGGAGGCCAGCATCACGCGAACGTATGACTATAAAACTGACAACACAACTACGATTCAATCACGTTTTACGGGGCTTCGCTGAGAACTCATTCATCTCCCTGTCGAAAATCATTAAAAACGATCAAAAAACGCACTTGCACAGACAGCATTACAACGACGCATCAGGACGACTTACGCACCCGCAGATACCAGTCGCAGAGCAGGCGAACTTGCTTCGGCGTGTAGCCCTTCGCGACCATGCGGTTGACGAAATCTTCATGCTTGCGTTGTTCTTCCGCCGATCCCTTGGCATTGAACGAGATCACCGGCAGAAGTTCTTCGGTATTCGAGAACATCTTCTTCTCGATCACGACGCGCAACTTCTCGTAGCTGATCCACGCCGGATTCTTGCCGCCATTCGCAGCCCGCGCCCGCAACACGAAGTTCACGATCTCGTTGCGGAAGTCCTTCGGGTTGCTGATGCCAGCCGGCTTCTCGATCTTCTCGAGTTCCGCATTCAGCGAAGCGCGGTCAAAACTTTCGCCGGTATCGTGATCACGGAATTCCTGGTCCTGGATCCAGAAATCAGCATAAGTCACATAACGGTCGAAGATGTTTTGTCCATACTCCGAATATGACTCGAGGTACGCGGTCTGGATCTCCTTGCCAATGAACTCGGCATACCGCGACGCCAGCACGTCCTTGATGAACGACAGGTACTTCTGCTCCGTCTCCGGTGGGAACTGCTCGCGTTCAATCTGCTGTTCCAGCACGTACATCAGGTGCACCGGATTGGCCGCGACTTCCGTGGAATCGAAGTTGAATACGCGAGAAAGAATCTTGAATGCGAACCGGGTGGAAACGCCGTTCATGCCTTCATCGACGCCCGCAAAATCGCGGTATTCCTGGAACGATTTTGCCTTCGGGTCCGTGTCCTTCAGGTTGTCACCGTCATAGACCTGCATCTTCGAAAAGAGGCTGGAATTTTCCGGCTCATGCAGGCGCGTGAGCACCGCCATTTGCGCCATCATCTTCAACGTACCCGGCGCGCAAACAGCGTTCGTCAACGAAGAATTACGCAGCAGCTTCTCGTAGATCTTCATCTCTTCGCTATAGCGCAGGCAGTACGGCACCTTGACCACGAAGATACGATCGAGCAGTGCTTCGTTGTTCTTGTTATTGCGGAACGTCTTCCATTCCGACTCGTTCGAGTGAGCCAGGACCACGCCGTCGAACGGAATTGCACCAAAACCTTCCGTGCCCTTGAAGTTGCCTTCCTGGGTCGCAGTCAGCAGCGGATGCAGCACCTTGATCGGCGCCTTGAACATTTCGACGAACTCAAGCAAGCCCTGGTTCGCGAGACACAAACCGCCGGAATAGCTGTATGCGTCAGCGTCGTCTTGCGAGAAGGTTTCGAGTTTGCGGATGTCCACCTTGCCAACGAGTGACGAGATGTCCTGATTGTTCTCATCGCCCGGTTCGGTCTTGGCTATACCGATCTGGCGCAGGATGGAAGGATAACGGCGAACGATGCGGAACTTGCGGATGTCGCCATTGAATTCGTGAAGGCGCTTGACGGCCCACGGGCTCAGGATGCTCTTGAGATACCGGCGCGGAATGCCGTATTGCTCTTCGAGGATTGGGCCATCTTCGTCGTAGTCGAACAGCCCAAGGGGTGATTCGTTGACCGGTGAACCCTTGATTGCATAGAACGGAACGCGCTCGGCGAGTTGCTTCAGACGTTCGGCAATAGAAGACTTGCCGCCGCCCACCGGCCCCAGCAAATACAGAATCTGTTTCTTCTCTTCAAGACCCTGAGCAGCATGCCTGAAATACGACACCACTTGCTCGATCACTTCCTCCATTCCGTAGAACTCACGGAATGCCGGATACACCTTGATGACCTTGTTTGCAAACACACGCGATAAGCGCGGGTCGGTGCGAGTGTCGACGGACTCCGGTTCCCCGATTGCCGACAACATCCGTTCGCCCGCTGTTGCATACGTTGCAGGATCGTCTTTGCAGAGCGCGAGATACTCTTCGAGCGAGAATTCCTCCTCGCGGGTTTTTTCGAAGCGGGTCGCGAAACTGCTGTAGATATCCATGCTACCTCCTCGCCGAAGTCAGAAAGCAATGTGTGCGCGGCGCGCCTAATCAGAACAACATCGCTTCAGTTCATCCTAAACCTATTCGAATTTTTTTTCATGCAAATGCGTTGTTGATTTGCTTCGAAGTATTCCTAGCTTGGTGGAATATTTTCGTTCACCTACAATCAGTGTCCCGACTCGCGAAACGTTTTCCGTATTGGCTGCATAGCCTTGCTGTACAAGCCCCCGGACCCATGCGCATGCTGGCAGCCTAACCCCCTGACTGCTGCTGCCGGCGCTCAAGCGTTGCCCGCATTTATGCATTGAGCGCTTATGGCGCTGATGCGTTGCAGATAAGTGGTGATATGCCGTATGTGTCCTGTAACCATGGTGCGCCACGCTGAGTTGTCCCTGTGTTGCCCCCCGCTCATCCACAAGCTCATCCACAAGTTATCCACCAGTTATCCCACACCGGTTTTCCTATATACGCGCCGTAGCGCCGGAACGATGCAACGCGTAATGCGTTTTTTCGACATGGACATCTCCAATGTCATTCGGCAGCAGGCTCATGAACAGACTCAAACGTCATGCGCCTCTCTTACTAAACGACGCGCACGCACATCCGTTGACCGCTTATACCCCGGCAATATCCGGCCTATATACCCGTTCGGCAATCATGGATTTAGACTCGAAAAAAAAGCACTCGGACGAGTGCTTTTGTAGGTGTAACAAGCGCGCATGAATGTTTTGCTCACGCGCTGTCACCGTGTCCTGCATTGCTGCAACTATGTCAATCCAGCGTCAATTCAATATCGCCGATCCGGTCCACCCGGCCGCTGATCACCCCTGGCCCGTCGACGCGTCGCGCGCCTGTGTACGAGCCGGTGGTGATGGTCCAGAACGGCTGGACCGTGTGTCCGTGAGCACTGCAATGGTTGACGAACCACACCAGCAGTTCCCGGGGATCGCCGGCCGGATTGCCGATGCTCGGCGGCACGATCGAGACGCCATCGACGGACAGCTCAAGCAGCGGGGAAAGAAAATCGAAGTTAGGCGCAATCACGTCGTACGGCTCCATCTTGCCGACCACCAATGCCCCGTTGTTCTGCGAATCGGCAAGTTGTGCCAGCGTCGCAAGGTTCGGCCATTGCGCGAAGCGGCTATCGACCACCTCCAGCGCCACGGCCATGCTGCCGATCGCCGCAAACACTTCGCTGCCGCTGTAAGGTTCGTCACGCGGCGGTAACGCGGTCGAAAAACGGAACGCGATCTCCAGCTCAATCAGCGCGCGGAAAAATGAGGCGTGCGCGATGCGCGCCGGCGAAGTGTGGACAAGTTCTGCATCGATGGGCGCCGTGTTCGCCAGTGCGCCGGGCGCGCGGGCACCGACTTTCCATGCGCCAATCCGCGCGCCGGAAAGGGTCAGAACTTCGTGCTGGATGGCGTACGCCGCTTCGGCGTCGGCGGGGATATCGACTGACTCGAGGTCTTCTATCTGCGTGCGCTGGCGGCGGGCCTGAACGAGCTGTGCGGCAAGGGTGGATCCGGTCATGGCAAGCGTCCTGTGGTGGTGATCGAAACGCGTTCTAATCCCGTGAAGGTTGAACGAAGTCCGCCCAGTGTACGGGGAAGTTGGCATGGATCGCGAGTTCGGGTCAGGTCAGCCGGAGTTTTCTGAGATGGCGATTGCTTGTTGAGTGCGTCGCGGCGTTGGCGGGTTCTTGGGTTGACGAAGGGTTATGGCGGAGCCTGGTGGGAACGCTTCGATTGGACCCCTCTTGAAACTCGCTTGCAGGGACATACGCGCGGGCCGCCCGGATTTCCTATAGGCCGCGCGTTATCAGTGGTGTTTAGGGGCGGTAGTGAAAGCCGGGGTTAATCCGGCGACCGAAATGCGCCCCGCAGATCAGGTTTGCGGAACGCATTCGACTCAATCGACCTTCTCAACCGATCAGAAGGTTTGCCAATCACCGGTAGCCGCAGCCGCAGCTGCCGCCGACACCGCAGCCGGCCGTGGTGCGATTGGCCGTGCCACCGCCGGACGCGCTGCAACAGGCGCCTTGGCAGAAGATGCCATCGCCATCGCCGGCGCCGCGCGCCGTGGCGTCCCCTGAACCGCCACGCGCGACTTTGCTGTTGCCGATGATCCCGGCCGCGCAGCAGCATGGCTGACACCCGCCCCGGCCGCGCTGTCGTCATCGAGTTGAAATACCGCCACGGCCTGGCGCAGCTTCGCCGCCTGATCTTCCAGCGATTGCGCCGCTGCCGCCGCCTCCTCGACCAGTGCCGCGTTCTGCTGCGTCACCTCGTCCATCTGCGTGACGGCGCGCGCGACTTGCTCAATGCCGCTGCTCTGCTCCTGCGAGGCCGCCGCGATCTCACCCATGATGTCGGTGACCTGCTGCACCGCGCCAATAATCTCGTTCATCGTGCGGCCGGCTTCATCGACCAGCGAGGTGCCCGATTGCACGCGCTCGACCGAGGTATCGATAAGACCCTTGATTTCCTTCGCCGCCGCCGATGAACGTTGCGCGAGATTGCGCACTTCGCCGGCGACGACCGCGAAACCGCGCCCTTCTTCGCCTGCGCGCGCCGCTTCCACGGCCGCGTTCAGCGCCAGGATATTGGTCTGGAACGCAATCCCTTCGATGATCGTAATGATGTCCGCGATCTTCGCCGAGCTCTGGTTGATATCGCCCATGGTGTCGACCACTTGCGCCACCACGCGGCTGCCCTTGTTCGCGATCTCCGACGCGTTGGCCGCCAGCGAACTGGCTTGCCGGGCGTTATCGGCGTTCTGCTTCACCGTGCCGGTCAATTCGTCCATGCTCGACGCCGTTTCCTGCAACGCCGACGCCTGCTCTTCCGTACGCGACGACAAGTCGATATTGCCCGCCGCGATCTCCTTGGTCGCCGTCGCGATGGATTCGGTGCCCGAGCGTACGCTGCGAACCGTGCCGACGAGACTTGCCTGCATCCGTGCAAGACCCTGCATCAGCAGACCCATTTCGTCGCGCGAGGTGGCAACGACCTTGCCGCGCAGATCGCCGGCCGCAATCGCTTCGAAGTGTTCGAGCGCGGCGTCCAGCGGCCGGCCGATCGCGCGGCGCAGGGCAATCCACGAAAACACCGCGGCGGCCAGCCCGGCCAAGATCGCGATCATGCTCAGCGTGCGGAAAGCCGACGCGGCCGATTGCGCTGCGTCATAGCCTTGCCTGGCGCCGTCGAACTGGAACTTGCGCAGCACATCGTTGGCCGTCGACAACTCGCCGTAAGCGACCTGCATGGCTTTGGCCGTTTCTACGATCCGCGCCTGGTCATTCGCCCTGACGGCGTCATAGCCGCTGTCGATCACCTTTTGCAGCGCGAGGCGTTTGGCGTTGGAGGTATCGGCGAGTTGCTTTTCGGTCGGGTCCTGCGGCAGTTCGGTGTACTTTTTCCAGTAATCGTTGGCGCGGCCGCGCATCATGCCGCCCCGTTCGATGGTCGCCGCGACTTCCGGCGTGCCGGCCAGAAACGCGGCGCGGTCGAATATGAGCCGCTCGCGGGCCGTATAAAGCTCCGCGTTGCTGACCGCGTTAGCGCTCGGCATCTGGTTCTCGAACGTGTCGCGATACGACCGGTTCGACTGCGTCATCCCATAGAGCCCCAATCCGCCGATTGCCACCAACAGCAGTCCGAGAAATGCCATCGTCAGACCGAGACGCGCCTTGATCGTTAAACTCATATTCATGATTTTCCCCGGAGCTGCTGATAAAAATGTCGGCTCGACGCGGTTCTGGAGTCGCCATTAAGAGCGGGGCCAGATTCGCCTGCTTGGACATCTTTTACGGCGTGCGCGCGGCGCACTTGAGGAAATTCATGAAATGTTATTTCGTCTAATGATTTACCCTGAGAACTTTAGATGCGCATTGTTCAGCAAAGGATCGCATTAATGCTTTTGTTGTAAACGATTCAGTATAAATCGCGCCATCGTGCTTGATGAGCGGGAGGGGGAATCGATTGAGGTTTGATTTGAAGAAACGGAGGAACGGGGAAGTGATCTTGCTGGAGACGTGGAACCTGTCTCCCGAGATTTCTGGTGCTTGCCGCGAATGGTGCGCGCGCATCGGAGCCCGCGCGCTAACAAACGAAACGGGGTTCCGCCGATGCCGGCAAAACCCCAAATGCGAGTGTCCTCTGCCTGCTTCAGGCCTTCTCGGTACGGCCTTGCCCGAGCGCTGCGCCATTCATCGCAGCAACAGCCCCGGCCGCCGCCTCTTTCCGATACACCAGCGGCATCACCTCCGGCACGACTGCCGTCGATTCACGCAAGATCATTCGCGGCGTGACAACGCGCCGCCGCGTGGTCGCCGGCACCTTGCCCGCGATCCGGTCGATCAGCGTCTGCGCCGCCAGTTCGCCGAGTTCACGTACCGATTGCCCAACCGTCGATAACGCCGGATACGTGTACCGGCTCAATTCGATATCGTCGAAACCGATGATCGAGCAGTCACGCGGCACGTTGATGCCCCGCTCCGCGGCCGCCCGCAACGCACCGACGCCCATCATGTCGTTGCACGCAAAAATACCGGTAGGTTTGAGGGTATCGAAGAGTTGCGATGCTGCCTCGTAACCCCCGGTCGCCGAAAATGCGCTCTGCTGAATGGCGTTCGGCTCGATTTCGATGCCGCGCTCCGCCATGGCCCGGATAAATCCGTGGACGCGCATTGCGCTGACCGCCGTGGCGATCGGGCCCGTGATACAGCCGACGCGCGAGTGGCCAAGCTGCAGCAAGTGGCGCGTCGCCAGATAGCCGCCCTTCTCGTGGTCGATCTGCACCAGATCCGCCGATACACCTTCAATATTCCGGTCCAGGATCACTAGCGGTTCACGCGAACCGGCCAGGCTTTGCGCGAGCACCGCATCTTCTCCCGCCGATGCAATCACCAGCCCGTCGATGCGCTTTTCCTGCAGCACGCGCAAGTAGCTGCGCTGCTTGGCGGGATCGTCGTCGGAATTGCAGAAGAACATGCAATAGCCGTTCTTCGCGCAGCCGTCTTCCACTCCTCGCGCCAGTTCCGCGAAATAGGGGTTGGTCGCGTTCGGCACGAGCAGGCCGATAGTGAGCGTGTTGCGCGCCTTGAGAGAACGCGCCACCGCCGAGGGCACGTAATCGAGTTCGAGAATCGCGCGCTCCACTTTCAGCCGCACTTCTGCCGACACGGGCCGCGAGTTGTTCACGACATGAGACACCGTCGTGAACGAAACGCCCGCAATGGCTGCTACATCTTTGATCGTCGCCATACTTGGTCCTTCTCTCTGACTTGAGTCCTGCTTTTTGCTCTTCTTGATTGGCCCCCGCAAAGCGCCTCCCGCTGCGCTGCACTCTAACCTTGCGTTGCCGGTTGCCTGCCTTGTCTAACGTACATCATTTGCCCGCGGCCATTAGTGCGGCCATTAACGCAGGCATTACGACCGCCTGCCGGCGTTTTCCCCGCGCCGGCTTTCATGCTTTGCGGGCACTGCAGCTTTTGCTGATTTTGTGCCTGCTTTCATAGCCCACTACCCTGATGCAATCGCGTTTGCCGACTCACCGATCCACTGCTGATTCGCCGCCGCTCGATGGCGGGGGTGGAACCGGAGGCGGCGCCTTGGCGTCCGGGACAATAGGCTCCTGGAGGATTTCGTCGCGTTTCGCATAGCCGGCAAAAGCCGCCGCCAACAGCGCGTCCTGCGACCAGGTATTTCTCTCGAAGACTCCGGTCATCCGTCCCGCTGACATCACCCCGATCCGGTCGCAAATAAGCATCAGTTCGCGCAAATCGCTGGATACCACCACCAACGCCCGCCCTTTCAGCGCCAGCGCGCCCATCAACGCATAGATATCGAATTTCGCGCCGATATCGATGCCGCGCGTGGGTTCATCGAACAACAGCACGGTTGAGTCCCGGGCGAGCCAGCGGCCAATCACCACTTTTTGCTGGTTGCCGCCCGACAACTCCGACACCGGTTGCATCGGACCCGCGGCACGGATATGCATCGCGTCGATCTGTTTTTGCGCCAGCGCCGCTTCACGCCGTCCATCGACAAAACCGTTGCTCGATACCGCGCCGATATTGCCAAGCGAAATGTTCGCGGCAATGGGCTGCGGCAGCAGCAAACCCTCGCCCTTGCGATCTTCGGTGATCAGCGCAATGCCGTTCTTCACCGCGTCCGCTGGCGACGTAATCTTCACCGGCATGAGCGCAGCGCCTTCGTGCGCGACTGAAACCACGCCGCTGTCGGCCCGATCCGCGCCGTAGATCAGCCGCATCAGTTCCGTGCGACCCGCGCCAATCAACCCGCTGATGCCGAAAATCTCGCCCGCCTTCACTTCGAACGACACATCGCGGACTACGTGGCCGCGGCTCATGCCGGCCACTTTCAGCGCGACGTCGCGAATCCGGCGCTCACCCAGATCGATCCGCTCGCCAATGTCGCGTCCTACCATGAGTGTGACGAGACGGTCGCTCGTCAGGTTTTGCATGGTGTCGATATGAACCAGCTTGCCGTCGCGCAACACGGCTGCGCGCCCGGCGATCCGCCTTAATTCTTCCAGCCGGTGTGAGATATACACCAGCGCCACGCCCCGCTTCTTCAGGCGTTCGACTTGCTCGAACAGCAAGTCCACTTCGCGCGCCGTCAGCATGGCGGTCGGTTCATCGAGAATCAGCACGCGGCAATCGCCAATCAGATTCCGCGCGATTTCCACCATCTGTTGATGCCCGATCCCCAGTTCGCCCACGAGTGTATCCGGATCGATCGCATCAAGTCCGACCTGCTGCATCGCGTGCCGTGCATCCTCGCGCAGCGCCGCCCGGTCGATCCAGCCGAACTTGAATCCCTTGCGCTGCGGCAAGCGGTTCAGGAACAGGTTTTCCGCCACTGAGAGCGTAGGCAGCAGGTTCAGCTCCTGCATCACCATGCGCACGCCGAGCGCTTCCGCGTCCTTCCGGCTGGCCGGTGCGTAAGGCGCGCCGCCCAGGGTCATGGTGCCGGTGGTCGGATCGACCAGGCCGCCAACGATCTTGGACAGCGTGCTTTTTCCGGCGCCGTTTTCCCCGGTCAACGCGAGGACTTCGCCGGCGTGCAGGTCCAGCGTGACATCGGATAAAACCGGTTCCACGTAGGTCTTGCCTATCCCGCTCACCGTGAGAACGGGCGCGGTTTCCACTCTGTCGTCCATCCTCTTCTCCGGCGACAAGCCGCAGCGCTGGCCACAACCCGGTCTACCAGCCTGCGGATTTTTGGTATCCGAGATCCACCAAAAAGGCGAACTCCAATTCCAGAGCGGGTCCGGCCGCAATCGTTTGCAGCGAAACAGGCTCGCGAAGCCCTAACTAGCCTTTTGCCGTCCCAATACCCAATCTACTTACCCAGTTCAGATACACGATTACGGACTCCGCTTAGCCAGTTCATCGAAAAAACGAGTTAACCGTCCCAGTCCTTCTTATCGGCAGCGGCGCCTGTTTCTTAAGACTTTAAGCAGACAAATTGAGATTCTATGCCTGAAGTACCTATTTTTTAGTGATCAGGATAACCGGTGTTTCCACCACCCCGGACAATTCCGACTGCTTCTTATGCTCGGAAATCGCCTTCAAAGCCGTGTCGATGCCAAATACCGCCTGCTTCGCGGCGTACTGGTCGGCAGTCGCGAGCACCCGGCCATCGGCAAGCATCGGCTTGATGGCGTTGATGTTGTCGTAACCAACCACCTGCACCTTGCCCGCCTTGCCGGCCGCCCGCACCGCGGCCACCGCGCCGAGCGCCATGTTGTCGTTGCCGCAGAGCAGCGCCTTGACGTTCGGGTTCGCGTTCAGGATCTGCGATGCCACCGCGTTGCCCTTGTCGATTTCCCAGTCGCCGGATTGCAGCGCAACGACCTTCATGCCGCCAGTTTGCATCGCTTCCTTGAAACCGGCGGTGCGTTGCTGCGCGTTCGTCGTGGTCGATACACCTTCGATAATGGCAACTTCGTCGCCCGCCTTGAGCCGCTTGGCGAGGTAATCGCCGACTAGCCGCGCGCCCTTCGCGTTGTCCGGGCCGACAAACGGCACGTTCAGGCCCTTCGACTTGAGCACGTCCGGATCTAGCCGGTTATCGATATTCACCACGATAATCCCGGCATCCACGGCCTTTTTGACGACCGGCACGAGGGCTTTCGAATCGGCCGGCGCGATCACGAGCGCGTCGACCTTCGAGACGATCATCTGCTCGACAATGCGAATCTGGTTCGCGGTATCGGTTTCGTCCTTGATGCCATTGGTGATCAGGTCAAACTGGCTCGCGTTATGTTTCTGATAGTCCTTGGCGCCGGTTTCCATGGTCAGGAAGAACTCGTTCGCCAGTGATTTCATCACCAGCGCAACTTTCGGCTTGTGCGCGGCTTGCGCGGCGGCATCTGCTGAATAGAGCGATAACGGCAACGCGGCGCATGCGCTCAACGACAGCGCGACGGACAAGAATTGGCGGCGCAGCGCGGGTTTGACAGCTTTGTGATGTGATTTCATGCGGCAGATCTCCTGGTTCGTTTTGAGTTGTCGGATGTTCGGTGATTGGATGAAACAGGATGGGTGGCGGGGTGTTGAGGCTTAGGCGATATGGATGGGGTTGAAGCGCGCCGGATCCCCTGTGCGCGCTTGCGTGTTTTTGGCTTTGTTATAAGCGCCCTCGGTCCGATGAGCGTGGACGTTCCCGCTTCCGACCGCAATTGCTGTCGGCCCTGATTTTTACGCAATACGAAAATGCGGCGAAACTTCGCCGCCTAGCCGCCAATAAACGTCCGCATGCAAAACCGCAGTGAAATCTTCCTCAGCGCTGCCATGCCGTCGAGCGCTTACAGCTCGTCAACAGACTCGCCTTTCACCTTCTTGTCGATGATCGACCGTGCGTACTCAATACCCGCGCGCGTCGCATCGATAGGACTGTCAAACGCTTCCTGCTCCGGCACGCCAAACATCTCCGATTTCGAACCCTCGCCGCTGGCGCTGCGCGAAATATTGACGACGATATCGAAATGACGCGGGCCATCGTCCGGCTCGTCGCGTTCTTTTCCGCGGCGCAACGCCTGGACGGTGATTTCGAAACCCTTGTAGTGATCGGATAAAGGATGGGACATACGCAACTCCTTTCAGCGGTAGACGACAGGATCGCACGGCTTTGCAACGCTGCGCACGAAAGAGTGTAGGGAAAAACTGTGAACGCGCTTTGTCGAGGCGATGACACCGTTCACACAGATGTTGCGATGCTACAACGGCGGTTTTGCTCGTAGACAGCGGCGAGTGCCGGTCGTTGCAGGCCATGGAATCATCGTGCTCATGATCTCCTCAAGCACGCGGCACGCGCACGCGCGAAAACGAAAATTGTAAGCCTCTTGTGCGGAACCGTTGTCATCGGCGACAGAAAGCTTACAAAGCGCGCATCAGAGGGACACGAAGACGCTGGATCATTTTTGAACAATAAGAATCAGTAAAGCTGACATCTTCCGAATCATGCGGGCGCACGGTACTAATCGTTTATCCGTAGGTTCGAAACCGTACGGCATTTGTATGGCTTTTTGCCATAATGAGTTGCCTTGGTTCAGTAGTCTGACTTAGTTGTCTGAATAAGCCGCGTAGCAATGGCAAAGATCGTATCGATGGCAAAAACAATGGCAAACGCCGCAGCGGTATTAATACGTGCCTGAGCTTGCAACACCTCACCTCGTTTCACGACATCCATTTAAAGGGAGAAAACGCATGAAGATCCGGGCAACCATCGCAGCGCTCACATTGGGCGCCACGTTAAGCGTGACATTCGCTGCAGCGCCGGCGTTCGCCGATAACAGCCAGCAATCGAAAATGACAACCTGCAATGCGCAGGCAACAGGCAAGAAAGGCGATGACCGCAAGGCGTTCATGAAAGATTGCCTCTCGTCCACGCCCGCAGCGGCCGCACCGATGACCCAGCAGCAGAAAATGACGGCGTGCAACAAATCGGCGAAAGGCAAGAAAGGTGATGATCGAAAGGCCTTCATGAAGGACTGTCTGAGCAACAAGGGCTAACCGGAGCGAGGTGACGCTCAATTGCTTGATAAAGCCGCGTGTATAAACCACGCGGCTTTTTTATGACTTTTTCAAGCGTAATTTGCCGATAAATCACGCATAGGTAAAGTCCCGAACACGGGAAAACCCCGCCCCGTCTTATTGCAGTGCAGCTACGGTCTTACTAACGCGACGCGCGTTTTATCTCATAAGATGACGCGAAGGCGGTCCACCAGAACTATTAATGCGCCATTGGTCCGCCACAGTCTAGCCGGCTTGCAGCACTGCAATGGACGGAGGCATTCAGGATGGTATGGCGATATAAAAACCGCTGGTTCAGGCGGTGGCTGGTCGTGATTGTTTTTTGGGCCGTTCCGGTCATGATCGTTGCGGCAAACGAGCTACGCGACCAACTTGCGTACGATGCCCAGGATCTCGCGCACTCTCTCTCCACATGGACCTTCACCGACGCGCAGCGTGCCGCTCCAGCCGTGTCGCGCTGCCATGGTTCGCTCGACGAAGCGCGCGCAGCCGGCTGCCCGCCGGATATCGTCGCAGCCAACGCCGCGAAGAACCAGGACGCCCAGCAGGAGTATTCGACTCGCCGCAGCGTGCTGTTCGGTTATCTATGGCACGCGTTTGTCGGTTATTGGGTTGTACCGGCAATCGCGCTGTTTTTGCTCGGTGCAGTGGTTGGGATCATTCGACGTTCCCTTCGGCGGCCGCCCGCAAAAAACGATAAAGCGAAGCAAACCGATGAATCCGCGCGAATTGCAAAGCCGTAAAAACCACGCGTTGCAGCGCGGAGACAACACCGCTGCGGGACTTTTTGCACTATCTCACGCAATTTTTAATTTTATTTTGACGGGTAAGTTTGACCGGAATTTAACGAATTCGGACGAGCTGGCCCGCCGTTTGCGTCCATAGGTTTTGTCTGTTCTGAGAGGCGAATGTTTTGCGCAAACAAGCGCTTTCTCACGCGGACGGCATTTCAGCCAGGCAGGTCAAAATTACCACATTGCATTTGCCTGACACGGCGCAAGCCAAGCGGGGTAAGGCTTCGCGACAATTCTGGACATGTTGCTGACGGACGTGCTGTGTTATAAAACGCCATGCTGCAACACCAGTAGATGGGGTTTCCCAAAAAACCACGATGGAGAGAACGATGCAAAGACGAAACTTCATGATCAAAACGACCGCCGCGCTTGCAATGGGTGGCTTCGCACTGGCAGGGTGCACGACGACCTCGAACCAGGGCGCACAACAAAATGCCGGCGACGCGGACGCACGCCGTTCGATCGACGCTGATATCGACGCGACGATGCAACGCCTCTACGTGACCGCTCGCGGCTCGCGTGAGCTGGTTGGCAAGGCACGTGGCGTGCTCGTGTTCCCGTCGGTGCTCCAGGCAGGCTTTATCGTCGGTGCGCAGTACGGCAAGGGCGCGCTGCGAGTGGGCGGCAGCTCGGTCGGCTACTACAGCACGACGTCGGGTTCGATCGGCCTGCAAGCTGGCGCGCAATCGAAGGCAATCGTGTTCCTGTTCATGACGCAGGATGCCCTCGATAAATTCCGCAATACCGACGGCTGGTCAGTCGGCGGCGATGCATCGGTTGCACTGGTCAAGATGGGCGCCAACGGCAATATCGATTCGGATACCGCTACGGCGCCGGTCGAAGTGTTCGTGCTGACGAACGCTGGCCTGATGGCTAACCTGTCGCTTGAAGGCACGAAGGTATCGCGTCTGAAGATCTGATCGGGGTCTCAGGCCGGCACGCTCAGGCCCGAATCCTGAATCAAGCTGAATCAAGCGCGCATGTTAAAACCGCCCCGCAGCATGACCGGAAGGTCGTGCTGCGCGGCGGTTTTCTTTTTCGCTTTGTAGCGTAGAGCGCTGCTGCCGTTTAGCTGGTTGCGCTATCGATCAGCTTGAGGCGTGAACGCTTTTGCGCGCGCACGACCGCTTGATAAGCATCAACGTATTGCTGCGCCATGCGATGCGACGTGAAGCGTTCCTCGAAGCGCTTGCGCACACCTTGGCGCGACACGGTATGCAGACGGTTCACGGCCGCCACGGCACCAATCTCATCCTCGACGATAAACCCCGTCACGCCCTCTTCCAGCACTTCCGGCACCGAGCCGCGATTAAACGCGATCACTGGCGTGCCGCATGCCATCGACTCGATCATCACCAGTCCGAAGGGTTCCGGCCAATCGATCGGGAACAGCAACGCGTGGGCGCCGGAAAGGAAATCGGCCTTCTGGTCATCGGCGATTTCACCGATGAATTCAACATACGGCAACTCCATCAGCGGCGCGATCTCGCGTTCGTAGTACTCGCGGTCGGCGGCGTCTACCTTCGCCGCGATCTTGATCTTCATGCCGCAACGGCCGGCAATCCGGATGGCGGTATCGACGCGTTTTTCCGGCGATATCCGCCCAAGGAACGCCAGGTGAGTTTGCTCGACCGGCTGCGGCATGTAGCGTTTTTCCGGTAGCCCGTGATACACGGTCGTCAGCCATTTGGCCTGCGGCAACGGATGACGTTGCGCGTCCGAAATGGAGATGACCGGCGCGGTGTTGAACGTGTTGAAGATTGGCTGCTGTTCCGGCAAATCAAGCCGGCCATGCAACGTGGTCACGAACGGCGTGTCCTGGCGTTTGAACAGCGAGAACGAGTAGTAATCCATGTGAAAATGCAGCACGTCGAATTCGTCAGCGCGGCGCCGCACCATTTCCATCAGCAGCATGTGCGGGGCAATCCGGTCGCGGATAGCTGGGTCCAGGCGCAACGCGCGTGGCCACACGGCTTCCAGTTTCGCCTTGGTTTGCGAGTCGCCTGAAGCGAACAAGGTCACGTCATGCCCGAGCTCTACCAGCGCCTCGGTGATATATGAAACAACCCGCTCAGTACCGCCATACAGCTTGGGCGGCACTGATTCGGTCAACGGTGCTATTTGTGCAATTCTCATTATTCGCGTCTCCACTCGGTCTTACGTCGCCGTGATGTTTAGTCGGTGATATTGATCGGCACGGGCGCCGGACGTCCTCGCGCGCAAAACTGGGCGCACAAGAACGACACCGTATTATTGGCTGTGGGAGCCTAAAAGTTGGCAAAACTTTCACTTTCACGACCCTGTTACAGTCGCGAAACACTCGAATATTGTCGAATTAGCGCGGTTTTCAGGCCGATATCCCGCTTTTAAGTAATGTTTTACATCGGCGCTGAATCTGTTGTTATTTGTTGCTCCCCGGACGTTTGCTCGCCGGTTGGTTCAGATTCACGCCACGCAGGTCACCGAGAAACGAGTCGCGCCAGACCCCTAGGTCGTATTTGCGGAGCATCACCATGTTGGTTTCGTAGCGCTCGCGGCGTTCGGCAAGCGGCATGGAAAGTGCCCGACCAATCGCCTCGCTCATGCCGACTATATCGTGCGGATTCACCATCAACGCGCCCTTCATTTCATCGGCGGCGCCGGCGAACTGGGACAGTACGAGCACGCCGGGATCGTCCGGATTTTGCGCTGCGACATACTCCTTCGCGACTAGGTTCATGCCGTCGCGCAACGGCGTAACCAGCCCGATCTGCGACTCGCGAAACAGCGACATCAGCTTCCACCGGTCATAACGCTGGTTCATGTAGCGGATCGGCGTGTAGTCGAGGCCCGAATAACGGCCGTTGATACGTCCTGCTTCGTATTCCAGGTTATGGCGGATTTGCTGATAGGTATCCACGTCTGAACGCGTGGGCGGTGCGATCTGGACCAGCGTGACATTGCCCCGCCATTCCGGCGATTTTTCGAGGAAATGCTCGAACGCCTTGAAGCGCTCGACCAGCCCTTTCGAATAGTCCAGCCGATCCACACTCATGATGAGCTTGCGGCCTTCCAGGCTTTGTTTCAGGTCCATCACGTCCTGGCGTGCTTCGCCACGCGTGGCTTGTTCGGCGATTTCGTCCGGGAAGACGCCGATGCGGTACACGCCTGTTTTCAGCTTGCGTCCGAACGCCTCCACTTCACCATCGGCCGTGGCGGTTCCATGTGCGTGACGGATGATGTAATCGTGGAAAGCAGCCTGGTCGCCGGGCGTCTGGAAACCCACGACGTCGTAGCAGCACAGCGACTTGACCAGTTCCTCGTGCGGCGGAATGTTGAGCAGGATTTGTGGCGACGGAAACGGGATATGCAGGAAAAAGCCCATCCGGTTGGTCACGCCTTCCGAACGCAGCGCTTCTCCAAAGGGGATCAGGTGATAGTCGTGGACCCAGATCACATCGTCGGGTTGCAGCAGCTTGATGGCGCGATGGGCGAGCCACGAATTGACTCGCCTGTATCCCGCGTATTCGTCGCGATCGTAGACGGCCAGGTCGTTCCGATAATGGAAGACGGGCCATAAGGTCGCGTTCGAAAACCCGCGGTAATACTGGTCGTAGTCCTTCTTCGGCAAGCCCACGGTGGCAAACGTGACCGCGCCGTCCTGTTCGAGTTTCGGTCCCTGGTTCGCGACGGTGTCGCTGACTACGTCGCCGCTCCAGCCGAACCAGACACCGCCGCTGTCCTTCAGCGCGCCGAAGACGCCCACGGCGAGTCCGCCGGCCGAGCCTTTGGTTTCTGTCGGAGAGGCTACTCGGTTCGATACAACGACTAGGCGGGTCATTACTGGCTTCCTTTTTTGCGATTCTGTTTCAAGGTGTGTGTATTGTTTTCATGGCCGCATCAATGAGCGCTATGCGAGCGTCGCGGCCATTTTGTTTTTCGCCGACGATCTTCGTTCGGCTCCGGGCGTGAGCGTCAGTTCAATTTCATTGACGCGTTTACCGATGCGTCACCCGTGCTTCATCGCATGGCTTCAATGGCTTGGCTTCGTGGCCCTTCACTGTCGCTTACTGTGAGCCCGTCGGCAACCTCATGGAGATGACCTCGCCTTAGCGCCGCCCAGCGGGATTGGTTGCGCCACCTCCAGGAGCGCTCGGCGCGGTGCTCGCTGCGGAATTCGCCGATGCGTCCGGGCCGTTCCGCTCTCCCCGGCTCGCCACCGGATCGGCTTCCGTATTGGCCGTCCCGCGGTGCACCGGCGGCCTGATCGTTCCGGCTGCACCGTTCGTGCCATCCGCGAGACTACGTTCGAGCGGCGGCACAAAATCGACGTGCTCCCCTTCCGGCGATATATCCGCGCGCGTCCGCGGCAGGAACTGCGGATACGACGATTGCATGAAGTTCAGCAGGCCTTCGCGGACCCGGCATCGAAGATCCCAGTTCAAGCCGGAATCGAACGAGCTGACGAGCACGCGAAGCTGCATCGACTTTTCGGTGGCATCGGTGACTTGAAGCACCTGCACACGCTCATCCCACTCCGGCGCGCTTTGCAAAATCCGCTCGAGTTCTTCGCGCAGCGGGGCGAGCGGCATGCGGTAATCGACAAAGAAAAATACCGTGCCAATGATCTGCGAACTGTTGCGCGTCCAGTTGGTGAACGGATTCTCGATAAACCATTGCAGCGGCACGATCAGGCGCCGCTGGTCCCAGATCCGGACGGACACATACGTGCCGGTGATCTCCTCGACGCGGCCCCATTCGCCTTGGATTACCACGACATCGTCCAGCCGGATGGGTTGCGACAACGCAATTTGCAATCCGGCGATCAGGTTGCCCAGCACCGGCCGCGCGGCAATACCGGCGACCAGCCCGGCGACGCCCGCCGACGCCAGCAAGCTCGCGCCGACCTGCCGCACGGCGGGAAACGTCATCAACGCACCGCCGAAGCCGATGATCACGATCACCACCATCACCGAACGCGCCAGCACACGCGCCTGTGTGTGGATGCGGCGCGCCTGCAGGTTGTCCTGGCTATCGAGCGGATGGGCCTGCACCAGCGCTTCGGCCACCGCGCCCACTGAACGCACGGCAAGCCATGTCAGCGAGACGATCAGCAGCACGGTCAGCAGGTCGCGCAGCGCGGCGGCGAACGGGAGCGCATCGGGGGCTTCGACCAGCACGAAACCCAGGCCGAGAATGATCAGCAGCGCGAGCGCGGGTTTATCGATGAAACGCAATACCACGCTCATCAACGGGTACGGCCGCGCGATGCGCGCCAGAATACGAGCGCCCACACGATGCACGCCGATGGCAAACAGCACGGAAAGCGCCGCCACGACCAGCGTGCCGGGCCAGGTGCTGAGCGGAGCGGAAGCGATTCGCTCGAAGGAGTCGAAGTCGAAGGAAGCGAGAGAGATCATCGTCGTCGTGGGATCAGCCTTGGGGGGTGATATCGGGGATACGACGGGAATGTGCAAAACCCGATTGCGTCCGCGCACGCATGGGACATCTGGAGCGCAGTGACGTTAGTGACTTCAGTGACACCCGCGGCTGGCCGGTTTGACCCGTCAGCCGCGTGATGAGATGACTATTCTATTGCATTGCAGCATATGCTGGGCCGGCAGGTCTGGATCAGCCGGTTAATGCAAATGCCGGCTTACTTTTCAGCTTTGCAGGGGAAAGCCTTGCCGAGCCCGAGCGACACCATGGTCGTGGCGTTGAAGTTGCCGCGCGTGGGGTTGTCGGCGATGAACTTGCGTACCGCGTCCGTCAGTTCCTGCGGTTTGACATCGACTGGCAGGCAAAAATACTGGCCAATTTGCGGTCCCGATGTACCGCCAATAGCTTCGATGGTGTTGTAGATGCCGTCAGCAGCGCCTTCTATATAAGCCGCACATGCGCTGCGTGAGGCCGTGTCCGTCTTGGTACAAAGCATGTTCAGATCGTTGCCTGTGAACGCGGCCGCGCTAAGCGGAAACGCGAGCACACTGGCCATGACAAAAACCCGCTGCATGATGGTCCTTTCTTATGTTGGCGGTTGCGGGCCGGCCGGGATGCGCAGGTGAAAACATCCTGTCTTGAAGGCCCAAACCCGTCTTTTCAGCGAGCGCACCCGGTTATCAGTTCCGGATTACACCCGCTGTTCCTCGTATATTCCGTCCTCGTATCACGCGGCCGGGACCTGTTACCGGTCATTAGTCAAAACCAAAGTCAGGCACTCGTCCGCGAGAGCGTCATTTTGCACTGTTTGCGCCGCTTTGCGGTGCTCCGGACGCGCCCGCTGCGCCCTGGTTTTGCATCGATGCCAGCCGTGCCGCCAGCCCTTCCGCCACATCTTTCTCATGATACTGATTGGCGAAGTCCACCGCCGTCATGCCAATCTGGTTCTTCACCCGGAGATCAGCGCCTTCATCGAGCAACAGCTTGACCGTCGACAAATGGCCGCCGCGCGCCGCCATCATCAGCGGGGTCGTGCCGTTGGGCGAACCCGAGTCGATGTAAGCCGAATGATCGAGCAGCACCTTGACCACGTCGTCATGACCGTTGGTTGCGGCGTAATGCAGCGGCGTCCAGCCCTTCTTGTTCACTTCCGCGTCTTTCGCGATCAGCAGGTTCACGAACGTAAGGTCGTCGTTGAGCGCGGCCAGCATCATTGCGTTTTCGCCAGCGGGATCGAGCTTTTCGAGGTCGATGTTCGGGTTATCGGCGAGCAGTTGGCCTACCTTGTCCGACTTTTCCCTTGCCGCGATCACGAGCAGCGGCGTGCCGGTGTTATCAACGAGATTAGGATCCACGCCCTGTGACAACAGCTTTTTAACGGCAGAAATGTCGTCGAACTTTACGGCCTTGATCATGGAATCAGCCGGCGTGGCGAACGCCGGTTGCGCAATGGCCGCGGCCGTCAGCACAAGCCCCGTCACCAGGGTTCGCCAAGTCTTGCGCGTGAAGGGGGACGAATAAGTCGAAGAGGAAACCGTCGAAGATGTAAGCATGTGTTCCTTGGGGATTACTTAATGACTTGGCGTTCTAATCACGAATAATGAATCTGCCAGGCAAGCGATCGAAAAACCGTCGCGGCGTTCAGTGTTCGACTGACTGCGGCTGCGGGATCTTGAACAGCTCGAAAAAATTGCGCGTGGTGGCTGCCGCCAGCGCGTCTTCGGGCATCTCACGCAATTGCGCGATGAAGCGTCCGACATAACTTACGTACGCAGGTTCATTCGATTTCCCGCGATACGGCACCGGCGCCAGATACGGCGAGTCCGTTTCAATCAGCAAACGCTCGAGCGGCACGCGCTGCGCGACGTCCTGCACGTCCTTCGCGCTCTTGAACGTGACAATGCCCGACAGCGAAATGTAAAAGTCCTGGGCGAGCGCCGCCTCGGCGACATGCCACGGTTCCGTGAAGCAATGCATCACGCCGCCCGGCACGCTTGCACGTTCCTCGGCCATGATGCGCAGCGTGTCTTCCCACGACGAACGCGTGTGAATGATCAGCGGCTTGGCGGTGGCGTGCGCCGCGCGAATATGCGTGCGGAAGCGTTCGCGCTGCCATTCCATATCGGCGATGCTGCGTCCTTCCAGGCGGTAATAGTCCAATCCCGTTTCGCCGATAGCCACCACTTTCGGATGCCGCGCCAGTTCCACGAGTTCCGCCACGCTCGGTTCTTGCGCGTCTTCGTGGTCCGGATGCACGCCAACCGATGCGTAGATATGCTCGTTCTCCTCGGCGATCTTCAACACCGACGGCAGCGTTTCCAGATCAACCGAGACGCACAGCGCATGCGTCACCTTCAGCTCGCGCATTTTCCCGAGCACTTCGGGCAGACGATCGGCCAGGCCCTCGAAATTGATGTGGCAATGCGAATCGACGAACATGGAGATTCCGTTAAAGCGGGATGGGGTTGCGTTCTAGATTTAGATAGCGGATCAGCCTAGCCGCCGCCCGAGGATCACGAGGTCTCTCTCAACGCCGTCAAGCACGGCGACGCGCGGCAGCGTGCCCCACGTTTCGAATTCGAAGCGCTGGAACAGGCGCAGACTGGCTTCGTTGTGGCCAAAGATAAAGCCCAGCAGCGTGTCGATACCCAACGCCGGCGCACGTTCCAACGCCACTTGCAGCAATTGCTTGCCGAGTCCCTTGCCACGCGCGCTTTCGGCGAGATAGATGCTGACCTCAGCCGTTCGCAGATAAGCCGGACGGCCGTAGAAGTCGGAGAAACTCAGCCACGCGATGATCCCGCCATTTTCTTCAACCACCCATAGCGGGCGCGCTTTCGGGCCATGCGCATGAAACCATGCGAGCCGGCTGTCGACTGTGACCGGTTCCAGGTCGGCGGTGACAAGGCGCGAAGGCACCGTGGAATTGTAGATGGCCACGATGCCGGGAAGATCGTCGAGCGTAGCGTCGCGGAAGCTGAGGTTCATAGTGCGGTCGTATGGAAAAAGAGTGAATCGTTGGTCAGGCGGAGAACATGTCGCGATAGCCGAGGAACAGTTCTTCGAACACCAGCCGCGCATTCAGCGGATGATTTTCCACCGCGCGCTGACGTGTCACCGTCTTTTGAAAGCGGGTGAAACGCTCGGTATCGATCTGCGCGGCGCAGCGTTCTAGCGCCTTCGATGCCCCCGGAAAGTAGCGCGGACGTCCTGCCGCTTTCTGCGCGAGCAAGTCGTAAAGCCAGCGCTGCAGCCAGCCGAGCACCATGGGCACGGGCAGTTTTTGAAGGCTTTCTCCGCACGCGAACGCGTCGCAAGCGGGGCCTGCAGCCAGTTGCGCCAGCGCGAAATCACGCAGCGCGCGGTTTTCATCGGAGGCGAGCGCCAGCGCGGTCAGTGGTGCGCCGCCCGCTTCCGCCAGCACGGCTGCGGGACGCTCCACGCCCTGTTGGGCGAGCCACGCAACGGCCGGCTCGGTGGCCGGAAGGGTCATTGGCCACTGGCGGCATCGGCTGATGATGGTTGGCAGCAAGCGGTCTATGCGCGCCGTGACGAGGATGAACACCACGCCCGCAGGCGGTTCTTCCAGCGTCTTGAGCAAGGCGTTTGCGGCAAACACGTTGATCGATTCAGCCGGATATACCAGGACGACACGCAAACCGCCGCGGTGCGAGCCGAGGCTGAAGAAATTCATCAGCCCGAGCACTTGATCGATCTTGATCTCCTTGCTCAGCACCTTCGTTTTCTTGCCGTCCTCGTCTGCTTTATCGGCCTTGTCGTCACTGATCAATTCCCCGGCGAGCGCTTCCGGCAACACCGCGCGATAGTCGGGATGGTTGCCCTGGCTGAACCACAGGCAGGCGACGCACTTGCCGCACGGTTCACGAGTCTCGGTCGGGGTTTCGCAGAGCAGGCTCTGGGCAAGATGCTGGGCGAACTGCAATTTACCGATGCCCGCGCGACCGTGCAGGAGCAACGCGTGCGGCCAGCTTGCACGCAGTTGTTCAAGACGGGTCCAGTCATCGGTTTGCCACGGATAGATCATGAAAAGTCTTTTGGATCAGGTGGTTGCGAAGCAATCTTGCGAGTCTTAATTTACTTTAGGTAAGCGGCAAAGTTCAATAAATTCAACTGGTTATTGACAATAATTGAAGCTTTTTCGACTATTAAGCTGATGCGGGATCGATGAACGTCAGCGGCCAGAACCGCCACCCAGCGCGACTTAAAGTAAATTCTTGATTCTAATTTCATAGATAAATCAAATATTTGTGATCACTGCTTCAAGTTGTTTCTGAATATTGGCGATCGAATGCGTTGCGTCGATTATCACAAATCGCTCCGGCGATTCCGCGGCCCGGCGCAAATACTCAGCCCGCGTGCGGCCGAAAAACGAATCCGATTCGCTTTCGAACTTGTCCGGTGAGCGAACCGCGCCGCGCCGTTCGCTGGCTACGTTCGTCGGCACGTCAAAGAGCACCGTCAGGTCCGGCTGAAAACCGCCCTGCACCCAGCGCTCGAGCGCTTCCAGCTTGTCACGCGGCAAACCGCGCCCACCGCCTTGATACGCGAAGGTGGCATCGGAGAAACGGTCCGACAAAACCCAGTCGCCCCGGGCCAGCGCCGGTTCAATAATTTGCGCCAGATGTTCCCGGCGTGCGGCAAACATCAGCAATGCTTCGGTTTCGAGGTCCATCGGCTGGTTGAGCAGCAGGTCTCGCAGGCTTTCGCCCAGCGTCGTACCGCCGGGCTCCCGCGTGACCACGACCGAGCGGCCCGTGGCGGCAATCTTGTCCTCCAGGCGCTGACGAAACCACGCGAGGTGCGTCGTCTTACCCGCGCCGTCGATGCCTTCAAACGTGATGAATTTGCCGCGCACCATCATTGTCCCCGAATGTACTTGTCGACGGCCCGATTGTGGTCGCCGAGATTGTCTGAAAAGAAGCTGCTGCCGTCGCCGCGCGACACAAAATACAGTGCCGTGCTCGATGCAGGATTGACCGTCGCCGCGAGGGCCGCCACGCCCGGCAGCGCGATCGGACCGGGCGGAAGGCCCATGCGCGTGTAGGTATTGTACGGAGTGTCGGTTTGCAGGTCTTTTTTACGCAACCGGCCAGCGTAGGCCGAACCGAGCCCGTAGATCACCGAGGGGTCCGTTTGCAGCGGCATGCCAATGCGCAGCCGGTTCGTGAACACGGCGGCGACCAGCGGCCGGTCGGCGGCGCGCCCCGTTTCCTTTTCGACTATCGACGCCATGATCAGCGCGTCGTAAGGCGTCTTGTACGGCAAATTCTGCGCACGGGTAGCCCAGGCTTCGTCGAGACGTTGCTGCATCAGCTTGTACGCCCGTTTGTAGACGGCGATGTCGCTCGTGCCTTTGTCGAAGAGATAGGTGTCGGGGAAGAACAGGCCCTCCGCGCTCGCCCGCGCAATCACGGCGTCCGGCGCGCCGATGGCCTTGAGCAAATCGGTATCGGTCATGCCGGCCGTGTCGTGCTGCAGCGCCGGATTGCCGTCCAGTTCATTGCGCATTTTCTGGAACGTCCACCCTTCGATCACCGTGGCCACGTATTCATTGACGTCGCCGCGGGCTATTTTCTGCAGCATCTCGTAGGGCGTGATGCCCTCCTTGAATGCGTAATTACCGGACTTGAGCTGCGACGAAAGACCAAGCGCGCGCGTCATCAGCACGAACAACTGCTGCTGGACGTGCGCCCCGCCGCGGTCCAGCTGGAGGGCCACGCTGCGTAAGGTGCTATGGGATTTGATGGTGATGTCGAGTTCGGGTGAGGTCAGCTCGACCGGGCTATTCGCCCACTTGAACATGCCCCCAACGAGTGCACCGGCAACCACGACCGCGACGACAGCCACGGTCAAACATTTCTTCAAAAGGGACATGCGAAACACGCTCTAAGTAAGACCCATATAATACAAGTTCGCCATCGCCCAAGTCAGGTCCATGAATTCTTCGACCGCCTCATCGCTTTCCTCCCCCTTCGACGCTGTCCTCCACGCCGGCGTATTCGTGCCGCTGACGCAGTTCGGGATTATCGATACCACCGGCGACGACGCCGCTGCTTTTCTTCACACGCAACTGACGAGCGACGTCCAGCATCTGGACGCATCGAGTGCGCGTCTCGCCGGTTATTGCTCGCCGAAGGGCCGCTTGCTGGCGTCGTTTTTAATGTGGCGATGTGGTGAAGCCGTGCGTCTGATGCTCGCCGCCGACATCCAGGCATCGGTGCAAAAACGCTTGTCGATGTTCGTGATGCGCGCGAAAGCGAAGCTCGTCGATGCCACGCCGTCGCTCGCCGCCGTGGGTTTTGCCGGCGATGTGCGCAAGACGCTGTCCCATCTCTTCGACGCCATGCCCGACGGCGTGCATGTGAAAGTGGACGGTCCGCTCGGCTCGCTGATTCGCGTTCCCGATGCCGCCGGCCGGCCGCGTTTCCTGTGGGTTGGCCCGAAGGCCGAAGTCGAAGCGCGCCTCGCCGATATCGAAAAGCAGCTCACGCGCGCTCCGGCCGAGTTATGGGACTGGCTTGACATTCACGCGGGCGAACCGCGCATTACGCAGCCGACGTCCGAGCAATTCGTCCCGCAGATGGTCAATTTCGACGTCCTCGGCGGCGTCAACTTCAAGAAGGGGTGTTATCCCGGGCAGGAAGTGGTCGCGCGCAGCCAATATCGCGGCACGATCAAGCGGCGCACGTCGCTGGCCTACGCCGAAACGGCCAAGCCTGGCGACGAACTATTCCACTCCGATGACCCCGGCCAGCCATGCGGCCTCGTGGTCAACGTGGCGCCTGCGCCTAATGGCGGCGTCGACGCGCTTGTTGAAATCAAGCTCGCGGCGCTTGAACAGGGTTCCGTGCACGTGGGTTCGGCGGAGGGGCCCGCGTTAAAGTTCTCTCCGTTGCCCTATACATTGCCAACTGAAGTCTGATTTATTGCGGACGGTTCGCTCATGTGCCTGATTGTCTTCGACTGGCAACCGGACGCGACCGCGTCTGACGCTGAGCGCCCGTTGCTCACGCTCGCGGCCAATCGCGATGAGTTTTTTCATCGTGAAACCGAGCCCTTGCACTGGTGGGACAACGCGCCGGAGGTCCTCGCCGGACGCGATCTGACCGGCGGCGGAACGTGGCTCGGCGTCACGCGCGATGGCCGTTTTGCCGCGTTGACGAACTATCGGGCGCCGGCGGAAATGAAGCCCAATGCGCCGACTCGCGGTACGCTGGTCAGTGACTTTTTGCTTGGAACACCGGTCGCGCCGATGGCTTATCTGGATGCGGTCGCCCGCGATGGGCATAGGTACAACGGCTTCAATCTGGTTGTGGGCGACTTCACGCGGCGCGAACTTGCGTGGTACGGCAATCGTGCCGATGCCCCGCCTTCGCTGCTTGACCCCGGCATTCACGGGTTGTCGAATAGTCTGCTCGACACACCCTGGCCGAAGCTCGTCGCGCAACGCGACGCATTGCGCGATCTGCTTCACGTCGATGAACAGCCGTCGCTCGATAGCCTGATCGAGACCATGCGCAATCCCCAACTCGCAGATGATCATCTGCTGCCGTCTACCGGACTCTCGCTTGAGCGCGAGCGGGTGTTGTCGGCGGCTTTTATCGAGTCCGAGGGATACGGCACGCGCAGTACGACGGCCTTGCGGGTAACGGCGGTCGATGGTGTCCTGACGCTGCAAATCAAGGAACTCAGCGACGACGATGGTTCACATCAGATCAGCCGCCCCGGCACGTTCGAACGAAGCGATGCGTTCACGATTGTGCGAGTTGCCTAAGGCAACCGAAACTTTGTGCGCGTAAAGTTTTCGACGCCGGTTCTTATCCCTCTGCGACGTTCATATGTCGACGCAATGCATCTGCTGCGTCCGCATGCGCTTTCGCCACTTCTGGCACAAAACCGCCCATCTTGAAGAACTCGTGCGTCATGCCTTCATAGCGGATCAGTTCAACCGGGACGTCCGCTTTTTCAAGCTTGGCCGCGTACGCAATGTCTTCGTCGAAGAGGGGATCGTGATCCGCCGCGGCGATCCATGCAGGGGCAACGCCGGTGAAATCAGGCACCGACCCGCGCGCATCCAGTGGAGCGAAACGCCAGTCGTCGCGATCTTTATCGTCACGAAGATACTGCGCGAAGAACCACTGGACCGTCTTCGCCGACAACACGAATCCCTCGGCAAATCGCGCATACGATGGCGTGTCCTGCCGCGCGCTGACGCCGGGATAGATTAGCAGTTGCAGGAGCAGCGGGATGCCGGCATCGCGTGCGAGCAATGCGCACACCGTGGCGAGCGTGCCGCCCGCGCTGTCGCCGCCAACCGCGAAGCGCGTGCCGTCGAGTCCCAGCGACGCGGCTTGCGCGTGAAGCCACGTGAGGGCGTCGAAGGCATCGTGCACGGCGGTTGGAAATTTATGCTCGGGCGCGAGCCGGTAATCGACCGACGCCACCGCGCAGCCTGAATCGGCGGCGAGGCGCCGGCAGAGGGAGTCGTGGGTATCGATACTGCCGATCACAAAACCACCGCCGTGAAAGTAGACCAGCATGGGTGTTGGGGCGGCCCAGTTCGGTTCGACCGGGTGATATAGGCGGGCACGGATGGACGCTTGATCGCGCGTGGGTATCGTGAGCTCGTGGACGTCGAACATCGCGGCCGGCGCGATGTCGAGAATCAGCGCGCTGCGTTCGTAGGACGCGCGCGCGGCAGAAGCTGAAAGCGTGTGGAACGGCGGCCGCTTGGCCTTCGCGATGAGTTCAAGGACCTGTGCAATGGTCGGATTCAGCGGCATGGGGAGCAGGGAATTTGCGAGCGTTGGAAGTCCGCAATGATGACATGGCACCGCGAATTCGATGCGATTTGGTTCGCTAACCTCGCACCCTACCCCTTCACCTCCGGCTTCAACGACAACGGATCGGTCGGATTGCGCCGCTGCGCGACGTCATCGAAACGCAGTTGCACCGAGGCCAGAATCTTCGGATGCGTCAGCACGTAAAACCGCCGTTCGCGAACTGCATCGAAGGTCAGTTCCGCCACCTGTTTCGCGTTCAGCTTCCCGCTCTCCACCGCCTTCGTGAGCTGCCTGGAGGCCATGCGCTGGGAGGTCGTGACAGGCTGATCATTGCGCAAACCCTCCGGCCGCGCGCGCTCGGCGTTCGCAATGCCCGTTGGCACGAATGCCGGGCAAAGCAAGGAACAATCGACCTGGCCACCAGTGATCTTCAAGTCGTGATACAGCGTTTCCGTCAACGCGACGACCGCGTGCTTCGATGCGTTATAGACGCCCATTCCCGGCGCCGACAGCAAGCCCGCCACCGACGCCGTGTTGACAATATGCGCCGGCTCTTGCTGCGCGAGCATCAACGGCGTGAACGCGCGCACGCCGTTCGCTACGCCCATCACGTTGACGCCAAACACCCACGCCCAGTCGTTCGCGCTGTTTTCCCAGACAAAGCCACCTGTACCAACACCTGCGTTGTTGAAGAGCAGATGCACGGCGCCGTAGGTATCGATAGTCGCCCGAGCGAGCGCATCGACTTGCGCTGCATCGGAGACATCAGTCGGCACGCCGAGCGCTTCGACGCCCAAACCGCGCGCCATCTCGACGGTTTCGACGAGGCCTTTTACATCGACATCAGCGAGCACGAGCTTCATGCCCAGCGCCGCGCCCTTCAGTGCGAACTCGCGGCCGAAGCCGCTGCCGGCACCCGTGATTACGGCCACTTTGCCGTCGAGCTGATCCACGCTGTCTCCTTTCTTTTTTCTGGTTCGTCAGTAAAAAGTGTGGGTGGATGGAGGCTCGGGAAGCTTGCCAAGTGCATGATAGAGCGCGATTTCTGTGGCTCGGAAGGTTCGGAAGCCGTACGCTTTTCTCATAGTGACTTTGGCCTTGTTGTTCAGCCCCTCGATGACGCCGCTGGAGAATTGCTTTCTGGCACGGAAGTAGTTGAGGATCAGCTCTCGGTGCGAGCGCACGGTCCAGGCAAACTTCTTCATCGGCTCGATGCGTGAGCGCATCACCTGCTTGCACCACTGGTCGAGGAACTTGCCCGCCCAGACAGGAGAGATGTAGTCCCAGAGTTGCTGGAATTCTTCTTTGAGCAGATAGGCACGTACGCTACGTAAGTTGTACTGGAGCAGCTCACGCAGGCGAACACGTTGTTTGCTAGTAAGGTTCTCGCGTCGCGCGAGCAGGCACCAGCGGGATTTTTTGAGAACAGGCTCATAGCCATCACGCGTCATGCGCCGGGCCTCATCGGCTCGCACCTCATCGATCGCTTTGTTCATCTTGGCAACGATGTGGAAACGGTCGAGGATGTTCAGGGCGTTCGGGCAATGACGCGCAATCATTTCGAGATAGGGCTTCCACATGTCGGAACACACGAATTCGACCCTCTCGCACAGCGGCTTGCCGATCAAGTCAAAGAACTTCGCGAAGCTTTCCTTAGTACGTTCCTGTCCGACCCAGAGCAGTCGCGTGCAGCCGGCCTCGATCTGGTAGACGAGCGTGAGGTACTGGTGCCCTCGGCCATACTGGATCTCGTCAACGCCGAAAGCGCGAATCGTCCCGAGCTCACGATGGTTCAGCCCCCAGTCGACGACCCATTCCACGGCATTGAAGACCTTCTCCCAACTGGTCCTGAAACTCAGCGCGGTTTCTTTGCACGACAGCTTACGAGCCCACTGGGCCAGAAACAGCATGTATGCCTTGGTCAACGTATGCTTGCCGATGGCCCACGGTACTGTCTCAACCTTTACGCCGCACTGACGGCAATCGACACGACGCATCGAATACAGCAGGATGACGGCAAAACCCCAGATCGGGATGAACTCGAAGCGACGTTCTCCGAGCGTATCGTAGCCGCTTGCGCGCTCGTTGCAGCACGAACAAACTGGTTTGGATCCTTTACGTGGGCGCACGTCAATCTCAATGGTCTGCGACCTTTCGCACAGCCGCGCCCCTTCATAAACGAAACCGCGGAAATGATGACAGGAATTGAGCAAGCGGGTCAAAAGCATGGCTAGCAAGCGAAAAATCGTCGGTAATACCGCCATTGTCACACCCGAATCAAGCGATCTTGAACGAGTCGTTCCCGACCTGCAAAACTGGCCCAAGTCCTGGAGCTTTGAGGAACAGGACATTCCGTTCGGACAGGATCTCGTCAAGATATTCACCCCGTATCTCCTGCATCTTCTGGACAGCGGTTACAGCCGGAAAACCCTGCGCCAGCATCGGGACTTCATCTGGATGCTCGGTGGTCGTCTCGTTGAAGAGCGGCAGCTTTACCGCGAACTCAGGAAGCTGGACGCCCGCTCAATACTGTTACGGTATATCGACGAGTAAGACGGTGGCCCGCTCCTGGATGACCGCTCTGAGCGCGAGCAAGGCCTCTTCGATGCCACCTGCCGAAAGCTATGCCGTTTCCTCAACGCCGCCTGAATCCATCGATTTCACCCACA
>NZ_JBLKRU010000051.1:0-52796 GCF_047608185.1 Caballeronia eucalypticola | reverse complement strand
GGCGGTCTCAAGTCGAAGTGCAACAACTGGTCTAATGTTTAGATGACGTTGCGAGATCCGCTGCTTTTAGTGTCGCGGCAAATACCTCGAAGGGTGAATGAAACGCATGCGTAGCACGAGGGCGGTTGTTCAAGCTGTCTGCAATGACGTCGAGGTCGGCCTGACTATGGACGGAAAGGTCGGTGCCTTTGGGCAAGTACTCGCGCAACAGGCCGTTGGTATTTTCACAAGTTCCTCGCTGCCACGGGCTGTGTGGATCGCAAAAATAGACATTCACGCCTGTTTGAGCGGCAAGTTCTTGATGCCGTGAGAGTTCACGCCCCTGGTCGTAAGTGAAGCTGTGACGCAAGTGCTCGGGGATCGAGTTGAGCTTGGCGGAGAAGCCAGCCAGTGCAGATTCGGCTGTGGCATCGTCCATCTTAGCCAGCAGCACTAGACGGCTGGTTCTCTCCACCAACACGCCCACTGAAGAGCGATTGCCTTCGCCTTTAATGAAGTCGCCCTCCCAGTGCCCGGGCATCACGCGATCCTCTATTTCAGGTGGGCGCACGTGAATGCTGACCATATTTGGAATTTGCCAGCGGCGATCACTACCCCGTGTCCGCGACATACGGGCGCGATGAGCACGACGCAAACAAGCAATGAGTTGACGCCGTAGTTCGCCGCCTGGGTGGGCGTAGATAGTGGTGTAAATCGTTTCGTGCGAGACCTGCAAAGTCGGATCGTTTGGGAACATACGCTTGAGGACTCCAGAGATTTGCTGAGGCGACCAACGCCACTCCAGCAGCGTGAGGACGACCCTCCAGCAAGCGCTGTGAGGCCCGAGTTTGGGCGCGACCGCACTGTTGGATCGTCGGGCCGAACTGAGTGCGTGCGCCGCTGCTGGGACATAACCAAGCACAGAACTATTGCGCCTGAGTTCGCGGCTAAGGGTAGAGGCCGAGCGCCCGAGTATTCGGGCCATGGCCCGAATACTAGAACCCCGTTGACGTAGGCTCGCAATCTCCAAACGTTCCTCAGCTTGCAACTGCTCGTACTGATTTGCTTTATGCATTACAACACCTTATACGCTTTGGTGTTGCGCTTCAATTTTGAGCCCGCCCTTTCTGGTAGATTCCGATTAGATAGACGTCCGTGCGCTTCGAAAGGAAGTAATGCGCGCCCAGCGCGCCTTGAAAATATTTGGCGCCTGGATCGACGCCGGCAGCCGAATCGACACTACCGCCTTTCGTGTAATCGAACGCTGCACCGAGAAAAAACGCGGGTGTCACCTGATACTTGAAGTTGACCTCAACGTTGTTAAAGGTTGCATTACCCTTGTAGCCGCGCGGATTCGGCCCCGATGCGACAGTGTCTCCGAGATCCTTGAACTGGACGTTTGAATAGGTCGCGCCAACCGTCGCTGCGCCGAATACATAGGCGGCACCTGCCGCTATGTCCTGATAGGTTCGAGCCGATGCATAGCCGCTGTACACCGGCGAAGAGATGAAACTGGCACTTGTTGTGGTGGGGCTGCTCCCGCCGTTGTCGCCGAAGAAGCCTACGTTCGGGTTGCGCGCGTTTAAATATCCGGCGGCGAGCGAGAGTGGACCGTTTGTGTATCCCGCACCTATCGACCAAACCTGATTGCGGGAGACATCGCCAGCTACGCCGCCCAAGCTATAGACGCCGCCAAACGTAAAGCCGCCATACGCCTTGCTCATATATTTGACGGCATTGTTCGCGCGATATGCGGTGTTCATGTTGTCGAGGTCGCCAGGGTGAGCTCCAATATACCCCGCCCACTGGTTGGCGGATTCGTATGCCCCTACGTAGTCAATGACCGAGTCGTATTGACGTCCCAGCAGCACCGTCCCGTATGCACCGGACACTCCCACATACGCCTGGCGCCCGAACATCAACCCCTGCGTGCTGCCGCGATTCCTCTGCCCGGCCGAGCCGGTGTTCAGGTCAAATCCGTTTTCAATGACGAATGTTGTCGAGAGTCCGCCACCCAGATCTTCCTTGCCGAGAAGACCCCATCGGTTCCCCTGCATTACGCCACTCGATATGTTGTACTGATTGTGTCCACCGACATTGGAAGTCCAATTGAAGCCATCATCGATGCTGCCGTACATTGTGACTGAACTCTGTGCTTGCGCCGTAGTATCCATCGCCAGCCAGATCAAGCTTGCGCTCAACATGACGCCCGCATAGCGATGACCATTCATATGTATTCCTTAATATTTAAAAGAATCGAATAGATCGATGAAAAATATGTAAATTGCCTGAGCTCGTTGTGCAGCCATGTACATTTTTGCAATGCGAACTACATAAGTTGATTAGACCGCCTTCATCGACGTTTTTACTTGATACGTTGATTCAGTTTTGCTTCACCGCAACAACGGCCATTTACGGCTTGAGTTCAATGCATCGTCGACGTGTGAGCGAAAGGTGGACCCAGGCACGACAGAGTTCTGGGGCACAAGCTTGCCGAATGTCTTTATCATTAGTTAACATATGACCTGTGGCATGCGACTGCGCGTGGGAGAAATTAAGCAACCTGCGGCGTTTGATATAGCTTGGCAGGGCAATACTGAGGTTGCATGAGGCGGTGTCACTCATCCACGATTTACTGGGATACGACATGAGCCAAAGCGTTCTATTTCATCAGATACTGCAAACACAGTACCCGCGCTGAAGACATCCCTTGGGCTCATGTACGCAAGCGTGAACCTCTTCACATGACGTCCTTCAACGTCGAAAGCAACTCGAGAGTCCGTGCATTCGCCACAGTGGTTGCCGTCTGGTCGAAATTCGGACTGGACGATCGTGCAAATGAATGTCCCGATGAGTACCAGTGCAGACGCAATTTTTTATTTTTACCGAAATGTTCGTCGAGGATGCTACAGCACTCCGCTGTGACATAGTGGTCTTGGGTACCCATGTGAAACATCGCGGGTCGTGTAATGGCTGGCACAAGTGAGATCTTTTTTTCAAGTCCCACGCCGTAATAGCCAATTGCGCAATCGGCCAACGATCGCGCGGCCACATCAAACGCCAGCGCGCCCCCGAGGCAGTATCCGACTACAGCGACACGGCCATTCGAGAAAGGAAGCGCACGAGCATATTCGATGGTGCATCTAAGGTCGTCGATCCCTGCTTCCATGTCGAAGGTGCGAAACAAGGCAAGAGCCTGTTCCCGCTCCGATGGTATGTTTGCATCAAGTTCGATATTCGGCGCCTGTCTCCAGTACAGATCGGGACACACGCATCCAAAACCTGCGTCAACAAGCCAATCCACGACCCCTTTTATGAAAGGCGTGATGCCGAAAATCTCTTGCGCGATTACGACGATGGGCGCGGGAGCGATGGTTGGCTTTCCGAGGTAAGCACCAATCGCCCCACCCGAACGCGAAATGATCTTAACGCCGCTAGATAACATATTGAGTCTCCCTTCAATATTCCATATTTTGGTGTGCAGCTTGAGTTGCTCGACCAGCCTAGCTAACACGTGCGTACTGGCGCACCTTGTCCTCGTCAAGCGTCATACCGTGACCAATGCCCGAGGGAACCTGCAGTTCATAGTTCCGAATCTCAAGCGATTCCTCACTCAGCGTGTCTGCCAAAACGAAGGGCCCGATCAGTTCGCAACCGAATGGAAGCGATGGAATCGTCGAATAGAGCTGAAGTGCAGCTGATGTGCCGATTGTTGAATCAAGCATGGTTCCCCCATACGAAGCAATTCCACTTGCTTCTGCGATTGCAGCGATCTTTTGCGTCGCCGCGATTCCCCCCATGTTGCAAAGTTTCAACGAAAAGACATCTACACTCCGCTCACGTGCGAGGTCAAATGCCGAGGCCAAAGTACTTAGACTCTCATCCGCCATGACGGCTACTCGGTTGTTGTGGGAGAGCCGCCTCAAAGCATGAGTATTCTCACGAGCGACCGGCTGTTCGACGAGTTCCACACCGAGCGCTTCCAGTTCTGGGATGTACACAGACGCTACCTGTTCGTCCCAAGCCTGATTCACGTCAACGCGAAGAAAGGCCTTGGATCCTAAACGATTCGACAACGCATCCATATGGATCAGATCTTCCTTTGGCGACCGAAAGCCGAGCTTGACCTTGAAACGATTGTGTCGTCCTCCTTCAATCATTTCGACAGCAGAATCGATATCGCGCTGGGTATCACCGCTGGCCAATGTCCAGGTAATCGGAATCGCACTGCGCAACCTTCCACCAAGTAACTCGGAGATCGATACATTCAATGCACGAGCCTTCAGGTCAAGCAACGCCATTTCTATCGCAGCTTTTGCGGAGGCGTTTCCGGTTACAGCGCGCGACATGGTTTGCAGCGCGCTGGAAATGTTGAACGCATCGGTGCCGACGAGGTGAGGGGCGAGATATTGTTCGACGATAATTTTTATCGTTTCCGCGCATTCCGAGCTCCAGACGGGACCACCGACGCTTCCTCCTTCACCGGTGCCAACGAGTCCTTCGGAAAAAACCCGGACAATGACGTAGCTTTGTCGTTGAACTGTGGTGATCGACATCTGGATTGGCCGCCTGGTCGGCAAATCTACGATCACGGCCTCGATTAAATCGATCTTCACGCGTATGCTCCCGGCCGCGCGCGCGCGAACTCAATGTGTACGCGGATATTTTCGACGCGGGAGATTTTTTGCACCGCCGCTACAATCGCATCGGCGATATTCTCAACTTTCTTATTCACGCTTCCTCCGACTAGGGTATGGCCATATAGTTGGCAATCGTTCCACGAATCAAAGATATAGCGAGCCCATACGGGTTTATTACCTCTGCCCGGTGCGCGCTATACAAGACTGATATCGAATGCTTCGACTGGGGCGCCACGGGCACCTTATGATTTGGTAATGCTAAAGATAAAATTTCCGTCTCAGCCACGGCGCGCGCCAAGGGCCGATTGATTGGCATGTCCCGTGCGCGTCGCCGAAATTCATCTGCAGGATTTGGCGCGCAAAGCGTAGCGTGAGCAGGCGGTGCGGGAGCCAGTGTGGATCTCGTTGCTTATCGAAAATAGTAATGTCCCCGGGGTCGTAGTCCCGCCACGCCGGAGGCCGTCAAATCGGATCGAGCACAAAGTCCATCTTGAGCACTTTGTTGTTCCCCCGAATTTCTAGATCGTGCACGAGGGGAGCACGGACGCCCTCAACGCAATCACTGTCAACCCAATCGCCGCCGGCGAAGTAAGCTTGGGTGGTAAGTTCAAGAAAACCCCTTGCACGCACTTTGAAATGCACGTGGGCGGGCCGCCAGGGATGGCGGCCCATGAAGCCAAGGAGCTCGCCGCTAGGTCCGTCGTGCGGGATCATGTAAGGGGTCGGCATCGTCGTGCGCACGCTGTACGCACCGGTCGAACCGATTATTTTCTTGCCACGGTAAAGGTCGACTGGAAAATCGCCACTGAACCCGCTGTAAAAGCCTTGCGCGTCAGAGTGCCAGATGTACAGCTCAGCCCCTTCAACGGGGTTCCCTGTCAAGTCTCTCACTTGGCCCTCGATGATCAGTTCCTCCCCTTGATGATCACGTGTACTAATGCGGTCCGTGATCGTTGGTGCAGTTTCAAGAAAATACGGCCCCTCAAGATTGCTGACCGAACCTTTCCGATTCTTCATTTCGATGTCCGAGACCGACGCGTTAAACAGCATGTCGCATGTCAGCGGGATTTCAAACTGCGGACTCTGAGCGTACTTCATCAGGAAGCCGACTGCGGCACGGTACTCCGCGAATGTCACGTCATGGCGCCACAATACCTCACGGATAGACTTCAGAAGATCGTGGATGACCTCCTGGGAACGGGTAGACATGTCAGTTTCCTTTATGAATATGGAGAGAGAAATCTTGATGCTTTGTTCGCTTTGTGCGCCTCGACTATAGGGAGAGCCAGTGCTATCTTCCAATATCATTTTCGCAACCCCGAATACCTAAAAAGTATCACCTCCCACTTACAGTCAAGGATTCAGATTGGAACTTCGACATCTTCGGTACTTCGTGGCCGTCGCGGAAGAACATAGCTTCCGGCGCGCCTCAACACGCCTCCACATTTCGCAACCTCCCCTTTCCCGGATGATTGGACAATTGGAGGAGCAGGTCGGTGTAAAGCTTCTTGAGCGAACGGCCAAAGGTGTGGAGCTGACTGATGCGGGAACAGCGTTCCTGGAAGACGCGCGAAGAGCACTGAGGGTTGTGAACGAAGCTGTCGAGCGTTCTCGCAGGGCCGCTCGCGGGGAGTTCGGCCACCTGGAGATTGCGTACTACGGTTCCTCAATCTTTCGCGTGATACCGCAATTGATCACGGAATTCGGAAAGTCCCAGCCGCAGGTCACGGTGGATCTTCACAATCTGCCGAAGGATCGCCAGATTCGTGCGCTCCGTGATGGGTGGCTCGACATTGGTTTCAGCAGGCAATACCGCAACGAACCGGACATCGAGTGCGAAGAAGTGGTTCGCGAACCGGTCGTTGTCGCCGTCGCGTCGTCCAGTGCGCTTGCCAGGCGGACCACATTGCCGATGTCTGCGTTGCGCGACGAACCACTGGTGATTTTCCCTGCCATGTCGCGACCGAGCTTTGCAGACGAGGTGCTACGGTTTTGTGAAGAGGCAGGCTTCACGCCCAATATTGTCAAGGAAACCGAGGATTTGATGGCTTGTCTGACCCTGGTCTCCGCCGGAGTCGGCCTGGCGTTGGTACCGATTTCGGCCATGAGCATTCATCTTCCTGAGGTCTCCTTCGTGAAAGTGGTCAAGCCGATGCCTACTAGCAGCGTGTATTGTGCGTACCGAAGGGATGAACATAATGCGAGTCTGTCGGGCTTCTTAAAGCTGATTCGGTTACTTCGACGAACCGGGTATCGCGCCCTTTAGTGGGCCACTTTCGGTGGCACTACCTGTGTAGATCTGCTCGTTTTCCTTTTTGCATCGTAAGATACGCGTAGTTGTTTTTCGTTAGGCGCAAGTAAATAAGACCTGAAAAGCCGGGATTTTTCGGACTATGAAGGCCCGTCGAAAGAGTCGGCGCCATGAACCGGGCTGAGACGGCGACGTCGAGAAGACAGGGAGCGACATGATGGACCGTTGGGCGCAGATCAAGCTGTTCGTTTTGACCGCAGACCTCGGGAGTCTTTCAAAGGCAGCCGCGAAATTGGACATGTCGAACGCTGCGGCCAGCCGCACGCTCAATGCCCTTGAGGGCCAACTCGGCGCACGGCTTATTGAGCGAACCACGCGACGAATGTGGCTGACCGCGGTAGGGGAGGAGTATCACCGCCGATGTAGTTCTATCCTGTCGGAAATGGCAGAAGCCGAGTCAATCGTGTCGGAGGAGGCGGTCAACCCGCGTGGCGTTCTGAGAGTCACAAGCTCGGTGTCGTTTGCCTCCATACACATCGCTCCCGCGCTGCCCGAATTTCTCAAGCGATACCCAGACCTCTCGGTTCAGGTCACAGCCGCGAATCAATACAGGCACTTCATAGAGGCCGGTATCGACGTCGCAATCCGCACGAAAGAGCACGAGGATGATTCGGGGATTACAGTGCGGCGTCTCGCTGAAACTCGGCGAGTTCTGGCTGCGTCGCCGTCGTATCTCGCTGAATACGGGCGCCCGATGACGCCGGACGACGTAGCGAGGCATCGGATGCTTGTCTACAACCTCGCGGCGGACCCGTATCTCCTGCATCTGAGTCGGTGTGACGAGCAGCACCACATTGCAATAACGAGTGCGCTCGACTCGAACGAAGGTCAAGTCATCGTTGCCGCCGGCCGGGCCGGCTTGGGTATTGTGATTCAACCGCTCTACATCATTCACGACGACGTTATCTCTGGGCGGCTGATTCCCGTTCTGGAAGATTGGCAATTGCCGCCCTTGGCCATCAACCTGGCTTATCAGAGCAGACGTTACCAGCCAGCGAAGATCAGGGTTTTCACCGAGTTTCTCATCGACCGTGTAAAGCGTCTACACCTGGAAAAGCGCTGGATGACGACAGCAAGCGCATAAAAATTCCGAGCGGCCTATTGTCTGGATGCCTACGTGTAAGCAAGTCGGTCGACTGGAAAGCATTGCGTGCACATCATGCGCGAACGGGGAAGCCCCATCTCGGGGTCACGCAGTTTTCCACTAGGTGGAAATATGCTTTCCTTGATGGGCATTTTTCGCTATGGAGAAGGCCAGTATATTTGAGGCCGAGACGCAATAGAGAGAAGACTCCGTCATGCAACCCGTGATTGGATTTCGGCAAGAATGTAAAAATCCGCGACTACGGACGTCAGCAGTTTTGGTCCAGCACCTTCACGCGTTCACTCGTGACAATAATTTACCGAAGAAGAGTGGGGCGGTCATTTCATTCTCGCAAACGAGCACAATCGCCGAGAGTGTATGCGTCTTTCCGATGTGGCGCGTGCGTGGTGACACGCCGGCCGCTCGAGCCACTGCATCTGATCTCGTGAACAACAGCTTCGAGGGATTGGGTGGTCTGATTCCGGGTATAAAGTATTCCGAAACGAATTTGGAATAGAGCAAAGACGATTATGCCAACGATGCCGTGCGGGTTTCCGAGTTCGAGTCCGTCGAAGGACGGGCGGCTTAACCCTCGCGGCCCGGGCATCTTCAGGTGCACTGCGTACCGCCCGCTTTCAGGCGGACTATGCCATCGAAGCTCGATACGGCGCTAACAAAACAGGGAATGTGTTCATGCAAAAGCTTGACTTCGTCTACCAGGCTCGGGCTGGCCGCGTAGTTTTCGGCGCGGGCAGCCTGGAGCACCTCGAGCGGGAAGTTCTGAATCTGAAGTCGGAACGTGCGCTCATCCTCTGCAGTCCGGAACAGAAGGAAACTAGCGAGGCTCTGGCAGCCCGGTTGGGCGGCCGTGCCGCTGCAGTGTTTGACCGGGCGGTCATGCACGTCCCGCTGGAATTGGCCAGGGAAGCGCGGGCGCTTGCTCGCGAGCTGCATGCCGATTGCGCTATCGCCGTCGGTGGCGGCTCTACTGTCGGACTCGGTAAGGCCATCGCGCTCGAATCAGATCTGCCCATTCTCGCGATTCCAACCACGTATGCCGGCAGCGAGATGACGCCTATTTTTGGCATCACCGAAGCGGGGTCGAAGCGCACGGGAACCGACTTACGCGTGCTTCCGAAGACCGTCATATACGACCCGAGCTTGACTACAAGCCTTCCAGTTGAGCTCTCGGTCACCAGCGGTATCAACGCAATCGCACACGCTGCGGAAGGGCTGTACTCGAAGGATGCGAATCCAGTCACGAATTTGCTTGCAGAGGAAGGCATCGCGGCGCTCGTCCGCGCAATGTCGGGAATCGTCGCGGACCCGACGAACATCGAAGCCCGCTCGCATGCACTCTACGGCGCATGGCTGTGCGGAATGGTGCTCGGCAGTGTTGGAATGGCTTTGCATCACAAACTCTGCCACACACTGGGTGGCAGCTTTAACTTGCCGCACGCCCAGACACACACCATCGTGTTGTCGCATGCCCTTGCGTACAACCGCGACGCAGCTCCGGAGGCGATGAAGCGGATTGCTCGAGCGTTGGGCTCGGCAGATGCTGCGATAGGGGTGTATCAGTTGGCTAAGGAAAACGGCGCACCCACAGCGCTCAAGGAAATTGGCATGAAGGCGGATGACCTGGAGAAGGCCGCCGACATCGCAAGCGCCAATCCCTACTGGAATCCGCGTCCGGTGGAACGCAAGGCCATCCTCGCGCTTCTCCACGACGCGTACGAGGGGGCTATGCCCAATTAAGCAGCCTCCGAGCTTGAACTTCGAAACCTGCCTTCGGGAGGGTGACTGGATGAGGGACACGTCATGAATGTCGCCGTCTATGCTCTTACTTCTGGCAGCCTGCGGATTGCAGAGTAGACCCGCGCTGGATGTTGAATCCCTCGGATCACCGGGCTTACGGATGACGCTCGGCGCCGTCACGACGGCCGAACAGGACGTAGCCCTTGTCACGGCCGAGAGGCGCTGCGATCCATTGAGATATCCGCCCAAAATAATTGCAATTTGCAATTATTGAAATTTGTTTATATTATTATCCGTATGCCTTGATGGGCATGCGCTGATCAGTCGGGTCGTTGCCCTCGGTGGGAACAGGACGAGACGGAATTCTTTGAACCACGAAATTAAGTTCGGTAGATTGCCTGTTGCTTCGTACGTGGGCCACGGTCTGGCGCGTGAGTCGTCCGGCGGAGTCAGTATTTCGCTTTATGGGCAGCGCAGGCCGATGATGAAGGAGAGCGCGTTGGCGGACGCAGCGCTTGGGCCATTGGTTTGAATAATATAAAAACTACGCAGCTTCGATTGGTCGAAATGTCGTAATCATATAAACAATAGGCGGAGACATGTTTTCATTGCACGATAAGTGGCGGGCTTGGGTCGTGGTGGCTTTGTTGTTCCTGTTCATGGTCATTAACTATGCCGACAAGGCGGTCATCGGATTAGTGGCTGTGTCCGTCATGCACGATATGTCGCTGACGCCCAAGCAGTTTGGATTGGTCGGCAGCAGTTTCTTTTTGTTGTACTCCGTCTCGGGCATCGCATTAGGATTCGTCGCCAATCGTGTGAAAACACGTTGGATCCTGGTCTTTCTAGCCGCTACGTGGACCGTCGTGCAATTTCCCATGGTGGGCAGCGTAAGTCTGCCCACGCTGGTTGCGTGTCGGATATTGCTCGGCCTGGGCGAGGGGCCGGCCTATCCGGTTGCGTTACATGCCTGCTACAAATGGTTCGATAACCGCAAGCGCAGTGTTCCCAACGCAATCATCGCGCAAGGACCCTTTGTCGGCATGATGCTTGCCGGACCGATCTTGACGTTCTTCATCGTGCGTTACGGTTGGCATTCAGCCTTTCTCGCGCTAGGGGTGATGGGCATCGTCTGGGTCGCGCTGTGGTTGTTGCTGGGCGCGGAAGGGACGGTCGACGTCGACGGGGCCACACAGGAAGACGATCGGGAGGTCGTCCCCTACGGAACACTGTTGACCGACCCCACGGTTGTCGGCAACTTTATCTTGTGGTTCGCCGCATTCGCTGTGGTGGCGCTTTGCTTCACGTGGATTCCGGCCTATCTCCGCCTGGGCTTGGGCTATTCGGCGACATCTGCGGGGTGGTTGTTTTCAATGATCGTGGTGGCGCAGATTCCAGTCGCGCTTGCGCTTTCGTGGGTTTCCGAAAAACTGCTGCTCAATGGCGTGTCGTCAAGGATGGCAAGAGGAGTGCTGGCTAGCGGCCCGATCGTCATTGCCGGGGTAATCTTCTGGGGCATTGGTTCGATCGAGAGTCCGGGAGTGAAAGTCGCGTGCCTTGCTGCTGGCAGCGCGATGATTCAACTCATTGGGTGGCTCGGTCCGCTGATGCAAGCCGAGATCGTACCGATGCGCCAACGAGGGGCGTTGCTCGGGATACACAACTCGATCGGCACCGTGGCAGGCTTGGTGGCTCCGGCAGTTATGGGTTTCGTTATCAGCAATGCGATTAGTCCTGCTAAGGGGTTCGAGCATGGATTTGAGATCTTGGGGGAGCTGCTCCTGATATCCGGACTGGTTGGCCTCTATTTGGTCAATCCGGAGAAATCCAGAAAGAGGTTCTCCCGACTCATGCAAACGAGCGAGTCCCGGCAGTCTGCCGAGGTCGCGGTATCAAATCGCATCGCCCATCGTGATGGGCTTATCAAACAAGGCAAGGAGTAACTCCCGTGATTACAAAACAAGAGAATGTATTGCTTACGGACACGGATGCGGATAGTCCGATGGGAGAGATGATCAGGAGTCACTGGATTCCATTTCTCTGCGAAAACGAATTCCCTGCGGCTGACGCTCCACCGCAGCGGATCAAGTTGCTGGGAGAAGACCTGATCGTATTCAGAGACAGCAATGGTAGGCTGGGCATGATTGACGAGTTCTGTCCGCATCGGGTCGCGAGTTTATTTTACGGTCGCAATGAGGAAAATGGCATACGGTGTATCTACCACGGCTGGAAATTTGACGTCAATGGAAGCTGTGTCGACATGCCATCTGAGCCACCCTCAAGTGCTTTCCGGGACTGCATGAAGATCAAGTCTTACCCAGTACGCGAATTTGCAGGCGTGGGCTGGGTGTATATGGGCAGTGCAACGCCTGCACCGGAATTGCCGCAATTCGAGTGGATGAAATCTCCAGCATCGCATCGACATATGTCGCGTTGGCAGCAAGACTGCAACTTCCTGCAAGCGCTAGAGGGAGAGGTAGACGAAGCACACGTCGCTTTTTTACACCGTCGCTTGGACAACCCTCAGGTACCGAAAGAATCGCTGTTTGGCTCATATTTCCAGGAGGGTCAGGCGCCGCGCTGGAAAATCCTGGAAACTGATTTCGGCCTTGCTTGTGGGGCACGCCGTCACGTAAAAAATGACAAGCCATTTTTCTGGCGTGTGGACTTATTCTTGATGCCGTTTTACACCATGATTGCACCAAGTGACGATCAGAATTCCCGCGTGTGGCGCGCCTGGATTCCACGTGATAATCAAAGCCTTTGGTCGATATGTGTTACCTACCGTAAAGATGCCCCCCCTGACGCGGCAGAACTTGGCTTATGGCAAGGCGGAGTCGTTGCCCATCGCAGCGTAATTCCTGGGACGACCACGCCGATAGAGAACAAGGACAATGATTATCTGCTAGATCGCAACGTTCAGCGTGAGCATTCATTCACAGGTATTCATGGTATCCGCGCACAAGATGCTGTGGTAACCGAAAGTTGCGGTCCCATTGTTGATCGGTCGCGCGAACACCTGGCCTCGAGTGACACGTCGATCGTAGCAATGCGTAATGTAATGTTGCGCGCTGCCAGGGAGGTTGCGAAAGGCGTGTTGCCGCATACCAGTGCGGGCGGCGATATATATATGGTGCAGAGCTACTCGGGCTTGCATGAAGATCCGACAGATTTCGACCATGTTCCGGCGGTACTCGATACCATGGGTATTCAAACGAAAACTGAAAAACAGGCAAGTTGAAAGGGGAAAGCACATGTCACTATCAACGATGAATGGATTCGAAAGCAACGTCGACGCGGATACGATGTACCTCACGGTCAGCGAAGTTGTCTCGTTGACTTGCAGCACGAAGCTATTGAGGCTGCGCGGTACGGACGGTCGAATTCTTCCACGGTATGAAGCGGGTGCACACATTGAGGTCAAAGTCACACTCCCCGACGGCCTGCCAGCCTGGAATGCCTATTCACTGATCGGGAATCCAGCTGATCGCTCGGTGTTTGAGATTGCGATCAAGCGGGAAGAGACAGGGCGAGGCGGGTCGCGCTATTTACATGACGTAATATCCGCGGGAGGAACATTGGAAGCGCGCAGGCCAATCAACGGTTTCTCACTCGACGCAAGCGCTACCAGTCACCTGCTTGTAGCAGGCGGGATCGGCATTACCCCGATTTACTCGATATCGTCTCAACTGTCCAGATTGAAAATTAGGCATCGTCTTATTTATTGTGTACGCGATATGGAAGACGCGCCGCTTCTTGAACGTTTGAAAAAAAATGCCTTTGCCGATGTTGAATGTCACGCCGATGGCGGGCAGGCGCAGCGCTTTTACGATTTTGAAAATCTGCTGCGCGATCCGGTGGAGAATCAACGTATCTACGTGTGCGGTCCGCCGCCCTTCGTCCGGGCTATCTCCCGAATTTGTGAGCGGCAGCAATGGCGTCGCGGCGTAGTGCGATCTGAAAACTTTGGTGGCGTCCGAGACGCTCCCAATCCGAAGTTGACCGTGCATTTTGCAAAGAGAAATAAGACCATTGTGATAGAGCAGCCAGAAACCATAGTTGACGCAATGGTGCGCTATGGGCTAAATCCGCTTTATGGATGCAAGCGTGGTGAATGCGGCATATGTGCGGTGTCGGTTATGAGTGGCACTCCGCTTCATCGTGACATGTTTTTGTCGGAGGAGGAGAAGAAGTCCGAAAAATACATGTGCACATGCGTCTCCTGGAGTGCATCTGAAGAAATTACTTTAGACTTGTAGTCGCAAGCCGGGAAACGAACAGGCTACCGCAGCAGCTTTCCTATGTCTGTGCACTGGACCTGCTTCATTTCTCTGGTTCAGAGCGCTGGCTTTTCGCCGCGTGGTTGATATCAACCGTGAGAATTTTCTGACGGGGTTGGTCGCGGCACTTGCCTCCAGACCCTCATTCACAGAAGCCAAGCCAGCGTTCTGTCACAGAAATAACTTTACGCAAATCTGGATTGTTCTATGATCGAGTCCTTGACGGACTAGGGCGATCATGGGACCCGGGAGATTGCGACGCACTGCGAAGTGGCCCCACCGCCGATCACGCACTGGAAGAAGCGGTTTGTCGCTCAGGGATTTGCGGGTCTGCATGATGAGGCTCGTCCAGGTCTACCGGGCCTGGTTTTGGATACTCGGAAAACATTTATAATTTCAACTTCTTCAGACCTGAGACTGGTTTGTTGCAAACTATTCAATGAATCCAATGAAGAGCGAAGACAAGAATTTTCCGCATAGTGAATTTAGACTGAAAGATTGGCATAACGCAAGATTCGTTTTCTTGGGAAATAAGCTGACCTTAGCCCTCGCGAAGATGTATGAAGCGGAATTTGATCTCTCACAAACGGAGTGGAGAATTATTGCGGCCTTGGCTGAACATGCACCTATGTCTGCCAAGGATCTGGCTGAATTTATCGCTATCGATATTTTTTCAATTACCCGGGCCACATCCTTTTTGGTTAAAAGAGGCCTTCTGACTCGACGGGTAAACCAACAGGACAGAAGAAAGATTGAGCTAAGGCTTTCTGCACGAGGTTGTAAAATTTATAAAAAAATAGTGCCAGTAGCGCTCGGGGTTGAGCAGGCTGTGTTCGGTGTCTTGTCGAAGAACGAATCGGATCAACTCAACGTTATTCTGTCGAAATTAGAGGAGCATATCGGCACGGTGCTCACGCCTGATCGCTCTTGGACGTCGTTTTTGCCTGATCACGAGTCTTAACGGATATAGCGTGCCGGTATTTCTGCCGGGCGAATTCCGGCAACGGGTTCCCTCGGCTTCGCTATGTGCGGCGTCGAGCAGGTGGGTGGTTGCGGCAATGGTTAGCTCAAGTCTACCTGGCCCAATCAATTTTCCTGCGCCGGTTGCGGGAGGGTGGCCTCTACCAGTTCAATCCAATGGCGCACAGGCGTGCGACCCGCGCTGGCAAGATGCATCTGGCAACCGACGTTAGCCGTGACGATGACTTCTGGTCCGCCGGCCTCTAGCGCGTCGAGTTTGTTGTCGCGCAATCGCTGCGCGAGCTCGGGCTGAGTGATGGAATATGTGCCCGCCGACCCGCAGCACAAATGCGCGTCGGGCACAGCAGTCAGGTCGAAACCAAGCCGCTGAAGGATCGACTCAACCGCGCCACCCAGCTTTTGCGCATGTTGTAAGGTGCACGGACAGTGAAAGGCGAGTCGCCGCTGCGCGTCTCGGTGCAGGCCCGACTGCAATAAATCGAGCGGCTCATTCGCCAGTACCTCCACAAGATCTCGCGCCAGCTCGCTGACCCGCTGCGCTTTCGATGCATAGTGAGGGTCGTCGCGCAACAGATGACCATATTCCTTGACGAACGCGCCGCAGCCGCTCGCCGTTTGCACGATGGCTTCGGCGCCGGCGTGGATTGCGGGCCACCACGCATCGATATTGCGGCGTGCGCGCGCAAGGCCTGCTTCCTGCGCATTCAGATGGTAGTCCGTCGCCCCACAGCAGCCGGCTCGCGCCGCATTCACGATACTGATGCTAAGCCGGTCGAGCACGCGCGCTGCGGCCGCATTGGTGTTCGGCGCCAGCGAGGGTTGCACGCAACCCTCGAGGATCAGCATTTTGCGCGTGTGCCTCGCCGTCGGCCGACCCTTCGTGTGGGTACTTCGGGCGGGGACTTTACTCGCGAGCGTAGCCGGAAGAAACGGTCGCATTGCCCGTCCGATATTGAGCAATGCGTTGAAGACCGCCGGATGCGGAATTATGCGGCGCAGGCCCTCGCGGAGCAGGCGGTCCGGAGTCGGTCGCACGATCCGTCGTTCAAGTTCGGCGCGACCGATGTCGAGCAGTGCATGATAGGTGACACCGGAGGGACAGGTAGTTTCACAATTGCGGCAGCTAAGGCATCGGTCAAGATGAAGCTGGGTTTTGCTCGTGACTGGTTCACCTTCCAGCATCTGCTTGATCAGATAGATGCGACCGCGTGGCCCATCGAGCTCGTCTCCGAGCAACTGATAGGTCGGGCAGGTTGCGTTGCAAAAGCCACAATGCACGCACGAGCGCAGGATCTGCTCGGCTTCGTCAGCTCGCGACAGGGTTTTTGCGTCGTCGCTCAGATTGGTCTGCATAGCTTGGGGTTCACATTCGGTTATACGGTGCGGGAAGCGGGCCTTCCCGCGATGCGGGATTTACAGATCCGCGTACAGACGCCCTGGGTTGAACAGGCCGCGCGGGTCGAGCTGCCGCTTCAGTTGCTGATGCAAGTGCAACATCGCCGGGGCTAGCGGCGAGAACGGCTCGGTGCCCACCTGAGGCGTAAAGGAGGTGGCGTGGCCGCCCGCTGCGTGAGCGATCTGGCGGATCGCTGCGGCAGGCGCGGTGCTTTTCAGCCAGCGTTGTGCGCCGGCCCAGTCGAGCAGCGCATCACCTGGCAATGACGCGAGCGGCGACGCGTTCGGTAACGATAGGCGCCATAGCGGGCGTGGGTCGTCGAAAAATGCGAGCCTGTGATCGCGCAGTGCTTGCCAGAACGTCGAGTCCCCCTGATCTCCACCGATCCGGTCCAGTGCCGACGCCACGGAGCCGACGCCGCCCTCGAGCCGTACATGCAGGCGACCTTCCACATGACACGCGCCGCTGATGGGTAGCGCCGCGCGACGCCACGCGGAGAGTTCACGCAGTGCTTCGTCCGCGCTCAGGTCGAGCGCGACACTTCGCGCGGCGCGCGGTTTGGGCAGCACTTTCAGGGACACCTCGGTAATGAGGCCGAGGCAGCCAAAACTCCCGGTCAGTAGACGCGATACGTCATAGCCAGCGACGTTCTTCATCACCTCACCGCCAAAGCGCAAATGCTTCGCCTCGCCGGTGATCACACGACAGCCAAGTACAAAGTCTCGAACGGAGCCCGACCAAGGGCGCCGAGGGCCCGCAACACCAGCCGCCACCATCCCGCCGACGGTAGACGCACCACCGAAATCGGGTGGCTCGAACGGCAGCATCTGCCCAGCCCCGTCGAGCGTGGCGTTCACTTCGACGAGCGGAGTGCCGGCGCGCGCGGTGATCACGAGTTCAGTCGGGTCGTAGCTCACTACGCCGCGATGCGAGCGCGTGTCGAGCATCGCGCCTTCCGCGCGACGGCCAAGAGACACCTTGCTGTTGCCGCCACGAAAGACGAGTGGCGAACGGTTTGAGAATGCCTGGGCAACTTCGTAGACGAGCCGTTCGCTATCGTCCATGGATACCGGTTCGGTCCGCATCAGAAACGCTCCAGTTCAGGAAAAGGGAGTGCGCCTCGGTGAACATGCATGGAGCCGAATTCAGCACAACGATGTAGTGTCGGTACGTTCTTGCCTGGGTTGAGCAGGCCATTGGGGTCGAAGGCGGCTTTCAGCGCATGAAAAAAAGTGAGTTCATCACTATTGAACTGCGCGCACATCTGGTTGATCTTTTCGCGACCTACGCCGTGTTCGCCGGTGATGCTGCCGCCGACCGCCACGCACAGTTCGAGAATGCGTGCGCCGAGCGCTTCGGCGCGTTCAGCTTCACCGGGTGCGTTTGCGTCAAAAAGGATCAACGGGTGCATGTTGCCGTCGCCCGCATGAAACACGTTAGCGACTTTGAGCCCAAATTCGTGGGACAGATCTCCAATGCCTTTCAGCACGCGCGGTAGCTCTCGACGCGGAATCGTTCCGTCCATACAGTAGTAGTCGGGCGAGATGCGGCCTACGGCGGGGAATGCATTCTTGCGGCCGGCCCAGAAGCGCTGGCGTTCGGCTTCGTCCCTTGCCACGCGGATGTCGGTAGCATCGGCCGCCCTCAGCAGTGCTTCGACGCGCTCAACGTCTTCGTGCACGTCGCTCTGCGCGCCGTCAACTTCGCACAGCAGGATAGCCGCCGCATCGACCGGATAGCCCGCGTGGATGAAATCCTCGGCCGCGCGAATCGCAAGGTTATCCATCATCTCGAGGCCGGCGGGAATCACGCCCGCGCCAATGATCTGTGCCACTGCCGCGCCAGCCTTTTCAACGTCATCGAAACTCGCAAGAAGCACTTTCGCGCTTTGTGGTTTGACAAGCAGTTTCACGGTGACTTCAGTGACAATCCCGAGCATCCCTTCCGAGCCCGTGAAGACCGCGAGAAAGTCAAAGCCGGGCGAATCGAGCGCCTCGGATCCGAGCGTGATGCGATGGCCATCGATCGTGAGAACTTCCAGCTTGAGAATGTTGTTGACGGTCAGGCCGTATTTCAGACAATGTACGCCGCCCGCGTTTTCCGCCACGTTGCCGCCGATTGAACAGGCGATCTGCGAGGATGGGTCAGGCGCGTAGTAAAGACCGTGGGGCGCGGCCGCCTGTGAGATCGCGAGGTTGCGTACGCCCGGCTGCACGCGCGCGACACAAGCTTCGGGGTCGATGTCGAGAATGCGGTTAAAGCGCGCCATCACCAGTAGGATTCCTTTCTCGAGTGGTAACGCACCTCCGGACAAACCGGTGCCTGCGCCGCGTGCCACGACAGGAATCTTCCTTTCGTTGGCGAATTTCAGCAGCGCTTCGATCTGGCCGACCTTGTCGGGCAAGGCGACCAGCATCGGCGTCGCGCGGTAGGCAGCGAGGCCGTCGCATTCGAACGGGCGCAGGTCTTCCCGCTCGTGTAGTACGTGTAGATCGGGAATTAGCGCCCGCAACTGACTGACGACGGTGGCCTTGTCGTGTGTAGCGATTGCGCCGTCGATTTTTTCGTCGTAACGATAGCTCATGGTTTGTCTCCTCGCGCCGCGCAAGCATCTTCTTGTGGGCATTGTTACTATCCAGAGCTCCTATGTCGATGGTTAAACCGAGTGGTAATACCAGTTTAAAGAATGAGGATCAGCCTCCATATAGGGTTGAATCGCCGTCTATTAAGGCTAATGGCACACCGCTTTGAGGGTGGTTGTGCCAGTGTTTCAGAGTGGTAATACCAGTGGAGATTGCGAGCAGATGTCGGATAGAGAAGTGTCAAGGCAGGTCGCAGACGTAGTCGCTGAGCGGATTGAGCGATTAATCGTCGACGGTGTGCTGAAGCCCGCGCAGGCATTGCCCTCGGAGCGGCGCCTGACAGACAAATTGGGTGTCTCGCGTACAGCGCTACGCGAAGGGCTAAAGCTGCTGCGGGCGCGCGGCATCATCGAGACGTCGCATGGCAAAGGTTCTTTCGTTGCCAGCCTCGCCGCTCGGCCGGCGCTCACGCCGATAATGCACCTGCTTGGTTCGCAACCGCGCACGCTCTACGATCTGTTCGAGGTGCGGGGGATGCTGGAGGCGGAATCTGCCCGGCTCGCCGCGCTGCGTGGCACAGCGGCGGACTTCCTCCTGATCACGCGGCGTTATGACGAGATGGTCGCGGCACACGGTACGGAAACGGACGCATCGACGCACGCCCGCCTTGATCACGCCTTTCATCTCGCGATTTGCGAGGCATCGCACAACCCCGTGCTAGCACACACGTTAAGTGCGCTCACGGATCCGTTGCTCAGTTCCGTGTTTGCATCGGTCAATAATCTATACCACCGCGAAGTGCAGAAAAAGGTAATTGACCGACAGCATGCGAGACTTTACAACGCCGTCACGGGCAAGCTTCCCGAACAGGCACGCAGGGCGGCAGCGGACCATATTGCTAGCGTTTGTGCCAATCTGCGCGAGATTGAGCAGGAAGAACAGCGGCTTGTGCGCGCTACTCTGCGGTTGGAGGGCTGGGACTGATGACGCAGTGAAGGTGTTTAAATAGACCCGCCAAGACCGGCGTCAAAGTCTGTTTCGTTGATCACGCTCGAAAAGGTTCATTGCGTTCTTCAACGTAATGGATCCAGAACGCGCACCGACCTTTTGACGAAGCCGCCATTGCGACGTCCCGGGACGCGATCGATTATTTCAACAAGGCTTGGTTTTCGGAAGGGGCGTCGTTGGAGTCGTAGACCGATACCATATCGGCCTCGGTGGATGCGCTTGGATAGGGCACCAGGCTGGTGCCCATCGAGGCTAGGCGCGAACCGAGGAGAGCGCCTCTGGGCGGCAATGAGGGCCAAGACACCTGGCATCTGGCTGGGCGGTTCAATCCGATCGTTGGACCATCAAGCGCGCCAATGGCAATTGAAATCTTCCCAAAGTAGGTCCATTCGCGTGCGCTAACAGTCCGACGAAAACGATATTAGGTGTGGCGCTGACCAGACCTCTTATGGGACTTCGGCATAGGAGATGAACTCCAATAGCGAACCATCGGGATCTCGAAAATAGATGCTTATTCCGTTCCCGCGTGATCCAAACCTCGGGAGAGGTCCTAATTCGATCTCCACATCATGGCTTCCAAGATGGCTGATCGCGGTCTCGATTGGACCGTCCCATTCGAAGCACAAATCGCTGCCGCCGGGCGCAACCGGTATGCGTGCCACCGGCTTCGGAGTGGCGCCCGGTCCATGCAGGTTGAGTTGCCCACGTTCGAACCGATAGGCCCAAAACCCCTTGTGCGGGACAACCTCGGCGAACAAGACATCCCGATAGAAAACATTTGAACGTTCCCAGTCCGAAACGTGCAGAACACTATGATCAAGTTTCACGCGCATTTTCCGCTCCTTATTCCGCTGTTTTGAATCCATTCCGCCCTGACACTTTGCTCGGGACGGTCTCGAGAAGACTTTCTACGGCCTCCGCAATATCGAATAAGGCGTCGTCACACCTCGGGTTTCCCATCAAGGTAAGCCCGATGGAAAGCCCACCGTAACGGTCGGCTGGCAGGGTCACCGCGCAGCGATCGAGGACATTTGCAACACGAGTATTTCGCATCAACAGCATGTTGTAGTGGTTGTAACCCTCGTTACTGGCGACGGCAGAAATCAGCGGCGGAAGTATTGGGCACGTCGGCATCAGCACTGCATCCCACCACCTTGTCTGCTGCTCGGCGCTCTCGACGAGAGAAGCGCGCAACGAAAGCCTATCAAGCATGTCGGAAGCCAAAAGAACGCCACCCTGTTCGATTCGCGAAAATGCTCGCGATGCAATGAGCGATTGCTTAAGAAAGCCGCGAGCCCTTAGCCAGGTATAAATCTCGGCCATCGAGAAACCACCACCTTGATAAACATCGGGGATGCGGTCGAGTTCCTGGAGGTTAACATCCTGCAAAAGAGCTCCATGTTCCGACAGAAGCTGGAGTGCCCGTTCAAATCCAGCCGCCACAGGGGGTTCGAGGTCATCCAGCACATAGTTCCGTGGCACCGCGAGCCTCAGTCCTTTGATAGGTCTCAGCGCTGCGTTGGGTGGGTAGATTCGGGGTTTTCCGGCAAGCACCTCATGGACAATGCGGCAACAACGAACGGAGGTTGCGATTGTTCCTATGGAGTCGAGATGGCGCGAGAGTGGAACGACACCTTCGCACGAAATCTGTGCGGCCGTCGCTTTAAAACCGACGAGCCCGCATAGTGCGGCGGGAATTTGCACTGAACCGCCAGTATCGGTACCCAGTGCGGCGGACGCCGCTCCCACGGCAACCGACACGGCCGCGCCGCACGAAGAACCGCCGGGAACGCGCTCATGATCAAGGGGGTTGGCCAGACGAGCGGTTCCTGCAATAAGGCCTACCGATGACATGGCGAGTTCCGCCATCGCCGTCTTGCCTAAAATGATCGCGCCTGCTTCGCGAAGCCGTCTGACCACAAAAGCGTCATTAGCCGCCGAAGGTGCTCCGTTCGCAAGAGCACTCGAGCCTGCCGCAGTCGGTTCGCCTGCAACATCCATGTTGTCTTTTATCGTGATCGGGATTCCGGCTAACGCACTTGGCCTCTCGAGACCACACGCGCGCCGTGCGTCGACCGCAGCCGCATCGGCCCTCGCCGCTTCGGCATAAATACGGGTGAACGCCGCGTCGTGAGTGCCGGCTGCCGTCAACGCCGCTTCGATTAGAGCGCTGCTGCTAGTCTCACCCCTTGTCAACTGGGTTTCAAAGTCTTCAATCAGCGAATGTGTCTTCTGCGCCATGACATGCCTCCTTTAAAGTTGCGAAGTCCACAAATCGGGAGCCGCTATTCTGCGCGTAGTAGTTTCTATTCCAATCGTCGGTGCAACCATGGTGGGCCGAATGCATTTCCCACGCCGCGCGAGACAACGACTGTGTTGAGGCAGTCGGGTTGATTTCAAGCAGATCAGTAACGGCGGGAAAACGGCACGGATGGATGCTCCGAATGCCACCCGGTAGCACCTTGATATGCAGCTGCGACTGCCAACAGTTTTGTTTCTTGAAAGCGCCGCCCGATCAACTGCACACCGATAGGCATACCGTCGGATGAAAAGCCGATGCAGAACGAAAGCGCCGGATGGCCGGTTACATTGAACGGCACGCGCATGTCGTTGGTGGACTTGTTGGTAGCCTCCTCGTCGGCGAGTGACGCGGCGGTTTCGGCTGAGACGCCTGTCATCAAGATGTCAGATGTGTCGAGCAGGCGATCGATTTCGTCCGCGAGAGCGCGTTGTTGTCTCTGCGCTTCCGCGTATTCCGACGGCAGAATCGCAGCACCTTTTAGTAGCGCGTCGCGACAGCGAGGGCCGTAGCGTTCGGGCGTGTGCGCCAGAGCCTCGCAGTGAATCGCGTAGGCCTCGACGTGCAGAAGCGTGGAGCCGCACCGGCGATATGACTGGAGGTCACTCAATTTGACCTCGTCGAACTCGGCGCCAAGTTGAACTAATTGGCGTGTAGCCGACGCGATCGCGGCACGCGTCTCATCGCTTGCAAGGACGTCGCGCATATAGAAATGCGCGAGCAATCCCACCCGGAGACCGCGCAGCGGCAAGTCGCTGACGTGCGCCGCGCTTGCGGTGACCGGCCCGCCAAAGCCACCTTTCAGAACGTTGAGCAGAAGCGCACAATCGTTAGCTGTGCGTGCCATCAAGCCGACGTGGTCGAGCGATAGGGCAAGAGGAAAGACGCCTTGACGACTGATCAGGTCGTATGTCGGCTTGAGACCGACCACCCCGCACATGGCGGCAGGATTTCGAACGGAGCCAGCTGTGTCGGTGCCGATCGCCAGCGGTACGTGGCACGCGGCCAAAGCGACGCCACAGCCGCTCGACGAGCCCCCGGGCGTACATTCGATGTCCCAGGGATTGCGCGCTGCCGGCCACGGCAATACATCGGATGGCGAACCGATGCCGAATTCTTCGAGCGTCAATTTCCCGATCAGGATCGCGCCCGCATCAAGTAATTGACGCGTAACGACTGCGTCCTGGTAGGCAACGTTATGACGCAAGACATCCGATTGCGCAGTAGTCGGCTTACCTTTGACATCGATCAGATCCTTGACGGCAAACGGCAAACCGTGAAGCGGTCCGCTAATTTTTCCTCGAGCCATGCGATTGTCGGCATCGCGCGCCGCCGCGAGCGCTTCGTCCCGATAGACCTCTAGAAAAGCGTGCAGCGCGCCGTTTTCCGCGTCAATTGCGTCGAGCGACGCCGTTACGTACTCGAGCACCGACAATTCCTTTCGCGCGATCAGTTGTTGTGCGTCTGTCGCGCATAGGTAGCGAAGCTTGCGATCGGTCATAAACGTTAGTGCAATTCCCAAAAGATGCTATTTCAACCCCCACATTACGCTCTGAACAGCCCGAGGGGGCGACACTGCAATGGCACGGCGTTCGCCACTCGATTTATCGTTTCCGACGCTACTCAGCAGATGTAGCGATTACCCCGTTGCTGACAAACCATTCTTTCACGCAACAAAATTGTTAAAAAGCGATATTTTTATATGTATTTTCATCGCTTTTTATCAAGCATCGCTCGCCCGCATTGCACACCTGCATTTCACACCCCTTTAACCGCGCCGTCGTGCGATAGCGGGCCAGCGCCAAGGCTATTTTTCACATCCAACACCTGCCAGGAACGGGAGTTACGCGCGGCGCACAGTGGTCGGTACTCTCTGACGTTTCAACACGACCTGCAGCGATGCGTCAACTTTCCAAGGCGAATTAAAGCGATGAAAATTCATCGAAAAAAATCGCTTTCCGTCCGATTTATGGGAGCTTATCGTGACCCTGCACATTCGTGAGGGTGGCTCGTGAACAACAAACGCAGAGGGGTATGCAATGGAGAACGCCAACGGGCAGCTGTTCAGCGACGCGCTGATGCGCGAGGTCAAGGAAAAATTTCATTACGTTGATTCCGACTTCACGGGGCGCAAGCGGCTCTACTTTGACAACGCAGGCGGCTCATTCCGCTTGAAGAAGGCCGTTGACCGGTTCGCGGAGGTTGATTCCACCCCCGATAACGCGGAGCGAATGCACGAAATTTCCCGCGAATTGCAGGCTATCCAAAAGCGTGGCGAGGAAGACGCCCGGCTAATCCTCAATGCATCAGATGGGACGATTTATGCCTCTTTGACGGCTTCGGGAGCAATGTTCCAATTGGTCGAGGCGATAGCAGGAGCCGTCCCCGGGGCTAATCTGGTCACGACGGTGCTGGAGCATCCGTGTTCGTTCGACGCGATGACCTTGTATTCCGAGAAACTGGGTAAAGAGCTTCGCGTCGCAAGAAGCAACCAGGTTACGGGCGGAGTCGACGTGGAGGAAATCGTTAGCTTGATAGATTCTGAGACGTGCCTGCTTAGCGTCATCTACGCTTCCAACATCACCGGAGCAAAGCTTGACCTTGAGCGAATCGTCCGAGACGCGCGAGCTATCAAGCCAGATCTGTACATCGTTGTCGACGCGGTGCAGCATGCTCCACATGGAGTGATTGATTTAGAAAAGACGCCTGTCGACGCTATCAACTTTGCGCCCTATAAATTTTTCGGATGTAGGGGCTCCGGCATTTCATGGCTTTCGCCTCGAGCGGCTAAGCTGCCTCATCACAAACTCGCAGCGAAACCAGCGGATTTCTGGGACTTGGGTAGTGCTGCCCCGGGCCAATTTGCCGTGGTAAGCGAGATTGTGGACTATGTATGCTGGCTGGGCGGGCAGGTCGAACTGTCGTCCGACCGCCGAATGCAATTTGTCACAGGCATGAAAGCCATCGGGCTTCATGAGCGAGCTCTTCTGACGAGAATACTTGACGGAACTGAGGATCTTCGAGGGCTTCGCATGCTTCCGCGCGTACAGGTGCTGGTAGACCACAGCGACCTTACCCGACGTGACCTGATTCTCGCGCTGGCATTCGAGGATATTGCAGAAGTAGACGCCGTTAGAGAATACGAACGGCGTGGCGTCATTGTCTACGAAAGGATTTCGACAAGTCTCTATTCCAAACGGATGCTCGACTCATTCGGGTTGAGAGGGGCCGTCCGTATCTCCCCCTTGCACTGCAATTCACCAGAAGACATCGATGCCTTCCTCCGCATCACTGCTGATATTGCGGAAACTGCGGCATTGGAAACTAGCAAATCGTGAACTTATCAATCCGCGCACTTTTCATGTCTGGGGAATAATATTATGTTTATCCACGCATATCGCAATATCTGTGTCAGTTCACTACCGATATTTCTGGTGTTTGGTGTTTCCTGCGTAGGCGCGAGTGAGATCGCAAAGATAGGGCATGCAGCGCCTCTTACAGGGGGCAGCGCGCATCTCGGAAAAGATACGGAAAACGGCGCTCGCCTCGCGATCGAAGAAATCAATTCAAAAGGACTGGTCATCGGTGGTCAGAAGCTCCTCCTGGAGCTTGATCCTCAAGACGACGCATCCGATCCGCGACAAGCGGCTCAGATCGCGCAAAGACTCGTGGACGATAAAGTGGTTGCTGTGGTTGGGCACATGAATTCTGGCACTTCAATTCCAGCGTCAAAAATATACAGCGATGCTGGAATAGTTCAGATATCCCCGGCCGCGACTAATCCTGTCTACACTCAGCAAGGTTTCAAGACCACTTACCGTGTAGTTGCGACTGACGCACAACAAGGGCCCGCTCTAGCGGATTACGCTTCAAAAATATTGCATGCGAAATCGGTTGCGATTGTCGATGATGCTACAGCTTACGGGCAAGGGCTGGCCAACGAGTTCGAGAAGCGCGCGAAGGCGAATGGAATGAACGTGTTATCGCACGATGCAACAAACGATAAAGCGATCGATTTTCGCGCGATTTTGACCAAAATCAAAGGCGAAAAACCCGACGTGATCATGTACGGAGGCATGGATGCTACCGGCGGGCCTCTTGCTAAACAGGAGGAACAACTCGCTATCTCCGCCAAGTTATTGGGCGGCGACGGATTATGTGCGACAACGCTATCGAAGCTCGCTGGCGAAGCCGCTGACAATGTCGTTTGTTCGATCGCTGGTGTGCCACTACAAAATATGGCAGGTGGCGCGGCCTTTGGAAAACGATATGAAGCTCGGTTCGGCCAGGCGGTACAGTTGAATGCACCGTTCTCCTACGACGCTGTGTATATCATTGTCGATGCAATGAAGCGTGCAAACTCAATAGACCCAGCAAAAATATTGGCGGCAATGCCGGCGACAGACTATAAGGGGGTTCTTGGGGAAATCCAGTTCAATTCGCGTGGCGACCTAACGAAAAGTGTTATTTCCTTGTATCGTTACGTGGGCGGGATTCAGCAATTGGTCGACGTTGTAAAGTTGTAGTTCAGATATCCACTCCGGTACAAAGAAGGTGTCCGCCCACGAAAGACAATCTTGGGGGCGGCATGTACCTGTTAGCTGATAGATGAAAGGGCTCGCGGGTCCAGGATGTTTGCACCGAAATCGCAGCACTGTTGAGCCAACTGCGCGATCTGATTACTGAGAGAATGCGCGTGTTCTGCTCGATAAAGTGCAACGTAGCGGATTGGGGGAAGGGCGGGTCTTGTCTTGACAATTCTGAGTGCACCTGCAGTGAGCATGTAGTTTAGACAGGATTTTGGCAAGTAGCTCACGCCCATGCCGGAGACAGCCAAACCAATTTGGGCAACGAGATTGTTGACCATTAGTATTCTTGCCATACTCACGTCATTCTCTGACAAAAACTGAGAATACGTTAACCCGGTACCAGAGAGATTACCTTGGAGAAGCAACGGCAACTGGGCAATCTCTGCGATTGGAATGGTACTTTTACGCGTGTATAGCGACGGGGAGCACATCCACGCGTTCGTAACCGTTCCGACCGGGGTGCTTACAAAACGCTCGCCGGTAAGGGCTTGGGGAACAACGACCAAGTCCACCGTATCCGCCGCGAGTCGTTCCCTTAGAGTGACGCTCAAATCAACCTCGGCCTCGACGATTACCTTCGGATAGGTGTCCCTGATGACCGATATAAGGCGTGGCAACCAGGTAAGCGCGGTTAATTCGGTGACTCCAATCCGAATGCGCCGGACGAGAACCTCTTTTGCGCTGACTCGCTCAACAATCTCATCACGCCTCTCCAGCAGTTCCTTCGCATATTCAAATAGTTCGCTTCCCCTATCAGTAACGCGTGCGGTACGTGACGTCCGGTCAAACACAGGGAAGTCAAATGTTGACTCCAGCTCATTTATCCGTTTCGATACCGCTGACTGGCTCGCATTCAGCTTTCGGGCAGCGGCCTCAAATGAGCCTAACTGAACAATCCAGTACAACGCTTCCATTTGCTTGAAAGTAAACATATCGGTCCGATGGTGTGAGAAAGAGATATTACTTGTCACGATAACATCTCTTTTCCGACTCTGCTTAAGTTAGGCAGTGCGAAATTCTAGATACAATATGTTGGACCGGCTCGACCTTTAGCGACGCGGCCTAGGCTTGAGATTCCGAGAACCGAAGGTTCTCGTCCAGAATGAATCCAGGTCAGTTTGTCCCTGGATATTTCGAAACGGCCGACATGCCCATCGGAGGACGGATGTATGTCGTCGGCCCTGCAAAATTCACTCGGCAATGCAAATCGGAATTGTGATTGGATGCAGGGATGAATAAGGGATCGCACGTTGGAAGGGTTAAGTGCCTGGTAAGCCGGTGTTCGCGGTGAAGCAGCGCAGCAAGGCGAGCGCAAAAATACCGCCGTCAGTCCCAGGCGAACAATCGCACGCAGCAGCCAGCGCAGGTTATAGCCTGTCGCGCACAACACCGCATGCAGCGCATCGCCGCTTTGTCCTTTCAGCCAACAACGTCGCATGCCATGATCCTGCTTCACGTGGCCAATGATCGGTTCAATCGCTTGACGTCGCTTGAGCCAGCGCCGCTGCGGTCTCGTTAGCGTTTTGTGCTTGCCTCGGTGAATCAACTGTACGGGACCAAGCTCGGCGTCTACGCCGCGAAAGCCGAGATCGGCAAGTACCGTCTTGGGCTTCGGTTCACCCGGCACGTTCCCTAATAGAATGCCCGTCTGCTCGAGCTGCTCGGCTAGGGTGTGGCCATCGTACGGATTGCCGGAAAACGACCGGGCGCCCACGATCAGCCCGCGCTTCTCAGTAATTGCCAAGCTGACCTTGACACCGAACTCGTAGGGCTGGCGCGTCTTGCCTTTGCCGATACACTCGACTTCCGGCGCGTGCAGTGCATACAGCTTGTTCTTGTCTTTGGGGCGTTGACGGCAAATGCGCCACGCTCTCTCAAGCCAGACGAGCAGCTGCGACTGTCGTTCATCCGAGGCGCTGTGCAGCTGTCAAAGAGAGTGAACCAAACCATGGGAGGTCAATTCACGCCGCTCGGCGCGCACTCGGCGAGTTTTCAGCTGCAGAAGTCTTGGTCAACGCGGCAAGTTTCTTAACCGAGAATTCTTCGTTGAGAACAGCAACTCTGACCTGTGCCAGGCAGTGCGCTCCCTCGTCCGTCCATCGCATTTGTTGCTTCTTCGCCATCCGATGGCTGACCACCAGGTTCACCGCGGACTCGGCAATGCTGCTGCTGATCGGTAGCCCCTTGTGATAGCGCATGCCATAGTTCACGAGCGTACCGGCATTGTTCTCGATGTAGAAGTACAGGCGGCGCAGGTTCCAGTACAACGTCGAGTGCTCATAACCTTCCCTTGCCAGCAGCGTGGCGTCCAGGGCTTTGATGCGGAAAACGGATTGTCGGCCTTTTCCATGCCAAACCAGCCACTTGGCGTGATCGATCTCTGTCTCTACAGCGATTCGCTCTCCGGGCTCAATCGTCTGGCTTCCTAACACCGAGTTCTTGGCAGTCTTGAACTTCATCGCGATGTGAAACCAGTCCAGAATCCTCCCCCTAGCGAGCTGGCTGCCGTCCACAGCTTTGCCGAATTCGCCAGCGTCATCGCTGATCACGGTGACGCGCTCGTCCGGAGCCACGCCGCTTGCACAGAGAAATTGGTCCAGCCGCGCGGGCGCCGATGGCACCAGCTTATGCACGTACGCGTAGAGACGCGGGGCGCGATCTGTAAGAGTTGCACGGCCCGCAACGATGTTGACATGTCGATCTTGCGTCAACTTCTGCGCCCAAGGCGATTTCAGCTCCGCAAGGTCGCGCGCCGCTTTGCGGCTCTTAGGGCTGCTGCGGAAGCTCAGCCACGCCGAGTCGACGCTCACGCAGCCGACGGTGGTCGATTCGCGAAGCTGCTCTCCGCTGACCGCTTTTGGTCCAGACGCGATATCGCGCTCGATCTGCGCGTCCAGCGCCCTACCGATGGCGAGGACCCGACGGCGAGTGCTACCGAAGGAAATCCCTTTGTCCAGCGGAAGGACCTCTCGAAGCAGCTCAGTGGCCTGACGGTAGGGTAGATGGGCGGCCCATTTGGCCTGCAGATACTCCAATTCCGGCGTCACACGCTGGTGAACGGCCTTGCACAGCGGACTCACAGAGCGACGCGGTTGCCCTTGCTTTGCCGCGCAGTTGCACGCCCACAGCCTCGGACTCGGCACGTCGACTTTGCCAAACACGGTTCGCACCACGATCGACCGGGCATCCTTGTGCGCCAGCGTCGAGCCACAACGATCGCAAGCCAATTGGCTTTCCATCCACCCGGCAGTCTGCTCCGACACCAGTAACGATTGAACCTCAGCGAGCAAGGCGCGACCTTCGGCAAGTGTGAGTCCCAGGTCGGCGACGCTCCGGTCCTTTCGTTCCACAACAGCGACGGTCGTCGCTTCAGCCTCACTCGTTTCCCCACCCTCCAGGCGGGCCTCGATGATCAGTCGCATGGCAACTCCGATCGTTTGGCAACGTCGCCAGCATAGCTGATAAGGCCAGCGTGCTGGGCGGACTCGTTGGGCTCTTTTCGTTAGAAACTTCGCAGATTCCAAGCGCCGTATCCCATCGGGTACGGCGCCGTCACGCCGTCTATGACGGCGGTCAAGTCGACGGAAATGGCCTCCCACGGTTTGGTTCACTCTCGCACGTCGTTTGCGCCAGTCGTCGTGGTCTCACCGCAAAAAAGTCGGGCATTCATCGAGGCCTTGAGTGATCACCTAAAGGAGGCCCTCTAATGCGTTGAGAACTTTTACGAGGAGCTTCAGCAAGGTATGGCCACCAATGTTTGACAGGCGCCCCCTGCGTTTACGCGGGCGCTGCATCGAAGCACGACCGACGTCTGGCAAGAAGCAGGGAAAGAGCCGGATACGACGGGGCAAATCGGCCACCTGCAGTCGTTCGTGTGGACGCCAAGGAGGACGTTCAGGCGTCGGCTTCGATCCAAGCTGAGCCGATCGCCATCTGTCGCGGTCCGGCCACTTACCGCCGTCAGGGAAGATTTGTGAATGTTCGCTTCCCTACGCGCTTGGGCCGTAGCATCTCGTACTTCTTGGACCTTGAGACGCGTCTGGCGCATCCCTCACGCGTGGCACTTCTACTGAACCAAAGGCATATGGCAGGTCAAGCGCCGTCTTTGCGACGATTGAAATTCGACTACATGATCAACGAACGGGCCTGACGAAGAAGTTGGCCGCGAATGTCAAAGTGACTAGGGAAGCAGTACTAACAACGACTCCGAGTAGATTTAGACAAGCCATCTCCCCATCGAAGATCGGAATTGCATAACTGCGTGAACTGCAGGTCTCGCACGTTCACTTCCGATTGCGATTGAAGCCCTTGTTCTAAATTGTTCGCACCTCGCTCGTCAAGGCTTCCAAAGACGACGAATGCCCTGGAACGATGGTCAAGAGTCCTCGACATCCACCGGCTTTAATAACCCAAATACGTTGCGACGTCATATGCGCTCGTCCAGCATGTGCCCACACGCGGTTCTTTAATCTATTAACATCAAATTTATTGATGAATATATTCAAATTATCGATTTGACTGATCAATGGGTCTCATTATTTAATGTTCTTAGCAGCAAAAAATTCCAAAGATTGTTGCTCAACATTTAACAGGATTCGCGATGGTCGAAACAGTCGAAAATCAAAAATCAAAAGTGCCCGTCATAGATTGTGCGCATTGGATGGTTGGTGAAGGCGACCCACTGTTCCTGCTCCATGGCATTGGCGCCTCGCACGCAGCGTGGGACGGCATCGTTAACGAACTCAAGTCGGACTTTTGCTGTGTCTCGTATGACCTGCGTGGCCATGGTGCATCGCCCCTGCCTAACTGCGCCTTTGGCTTGGACGAACTCGTAGCCGACCTGGAGGCTTTGCGCGCAAAACTGGGCTTTGAGTCGATGCACGTCGCCGGCCATTCGCTGGGCGGCATGATAGGCCCGGCGTACGCCCGAAAATACCCGCATCGCGTCAAAACGCTAGGACTCCTATCCACGGCCGCCGGCCGCACGGAAGAGGATAGCGCCAAAGTGCGGGGTGTCGTTACGGCCATGAAACGTGACGGCATCCCGAATATCCTGGATAAGCTGGTAGACCGTTGGTACACGGACGAGTTCGTTAAGAATAATCCTGCCGTGGTCCAAGCGAGGCTTAATCAAATCACCGGCATGAATGCCCAGATATTTCTCAACGTCTTCGACATCTATGCGGAGACAGAAATGGCGCCTTGGCTGCATGAGGTCAAGACACCCTCTCTGATTGTCACCGGCGAACACGACGGCGCCTGCAATCCCCGTCTCAACACCTACATACAGAGCCAGCTGGACGATTCGGAACTTGTCATTCTGAATGGATTGAAGCACTCCATCCTGATGGAGGCACCCGCTAGGGTCGCCGCAGAGATCCGCCGCTTTGTTAAGTCGCGGCGGCAGTCATAAAAATCCAACGATGCCAATTCAAAGCAAACGGACAACGACGATGCAAACGGTGAAACCAGTAGTTGAAATTGCGGGCGCGGGGCTCGCTGGACTTGCGGCAGCAGCGGCTTTCGCGCAGCGAGGATGGAGCGTCCGCGTTCATGAACGAAGCAAGGAACTGCGGGAAATCGGTGCCGGGCTGTACCTTTGGCAAAATGCTTTGGACGCCCTACGCGAACTGGGTGTGTACGACAAAGTTGCGGCCGCGGGCGTGCGTTCGCCCAACCCCAGGTTACTGCTGGACCACAAGCAACGTGAACTGAATATGCGTCGGCCTAACGAAGAGGTGCCGGAACTGATCGTTATATTGCGAACCGAACTGCACCGCATCCTTGCAGAAAACGCCATCGCCCATGGCGTGGAAATTGTAACTAGTTCAAAGGTTATGGGTGCCGATCCCGAAGGCCGTCTGGAGTTTGCCGACGGAATGGGCAAAAAGGCCGACCTGATTGTGGGAGCAGATGGCGTATTCTCCAAAGTCCGGGACTCGCTCAAACTAGCTACAGAAATCCGCGAAATGAAAGACGGTTGCGGCCGCCACCTTATTTCCCGGCTGCCGGGCGACAGCTTGGACACCCGGCGCGTGGAAATGTGGAATGGCGGCCGCCGCATCGGCATGGCGCCGGCCAGCAAGGATCATCATTATGTTTTCCTGTGCTGCCCCGAAGAAGACGTGGCCGGTCGAATCCAGCAACCGTTCAATCTGGAGGCGTGGATCGACAGCCACCCTGGTTACGCAGACTATCTGAAGCGTATTCCGCGCCATCCAGTCGAGCACTGGCGTCCTTTTTACAACGTCACTTGTTCATCCTGGTCCAAGGGCAATGTATGCATCATTGGCGACGCCGCGCACGGCATGGCACCCAATCTTGGCCAGGGGGCTTGCGTGGCCATCGTCAACGCAGTGGTATTGGCCCGCACGGTGTCGGGGGAGCGCAACATCCTTACCGCACTCCAACTCTGGGAACAGGCAGAACGACCCTATATCAGCCAGACACAGCGTATGTCCTATCTATATGGTGCCGTCGGCACCCGCTGGCCGAAAGGATTGCTGGACCTCCGCACCAAACTCATTCCACTGCTGGCTAAGACGCAACGCGTGCAGCGCAACCTGCGTTGCGCACTCGACCATAAACCCAATATCTAATTCAAGTGGAGCAGACATGCCAATCATTCGCGTAGAAATGTTCGAGGGCCGCAATGCGGACCAAAAAAGTAGCTTGGTCAAAGAGCTGACCGACGGATTCATGCGCACCTGCGGCGGCAAGATCGAAAGCGTACAGGTCGTGATAACGGAGTATTCGCCGGGCGACTGGGGAGTCGCCGGCCGACTCGCCAGCGACAGACTCAAGGGCTAACCATGAAAATGACCATGGTGGGCGGCACGGCCTGGAGGACTGAAGGCGAAGGTCTCAACATCATTTTTGTACACGGCAACGGCTCAACCCACGAGACCTGGCAAAGCACTGTCAAGCATCTGACGGACGCCTTCCGCTGCACGGTTTATGACCTCCGGGGACATGGTCATTCGCAATCTATCCAAGGCGAGCTGACACTCGACGTGCTAGTGGAAGACTTGGAGCAGCTACGCGCCACGCTCGATATCGAACGCGTCTTTGTCGTAGGACATTCGTTGGGCTCATTCATCGCTGCGGCCTACGCGCGTAAATACCCTCGGCACGTAGAGCGTCTTTGCCTGATGGCTACGCCAGTAAAGCGCACAGATCAGGAAAGGCAGTCCAACGCAACGCTGATCGAAAAGATCAAGCGCAACGGTGTGAAAGAGACCATTTCCAGTTTGGTAAAGAGCTGGTACACCGACCCCTTCGTTGTGGCTCACCCGGCGCTGTTGCAACGACGCTTGGACCAGTTGCTGAGCATAGGCGAAAGCGCCTTTGTCAGCGCCTACGAGTTGTACAACCGCACGGAAATTGACGCCTGGCTGCCAACCGTCGCGGCGCCCACCTTAGTAATGACGGGTGAGTTCGCTAAGGGCTGCGGGGCAGACGTTGCCCAATACACAGCCAATTCCATACCGACAGCCAAGCTCGTTATTTTCCCGCAAATGAAGAACGGCATCCTTACGGAAATCCCCGATCGCGTGGCCAATGAGATTGCTGCCTTCGCAAACACCGCCGTTCATTGCGCCTGACACAATCTGCTGATAAAAAATGCGGAGAAGCACAAAAGCAATATCGATATTTTTGATAGAACTATTGAAATTATCGAATTGACTGATCTATAACGGCTGGATTAAATGCTGTTGATCGATTCGCACGGGATCAAAGCGTAGTAGATGGCTGGTGGTTAGCACTCGAGGTGTCTTGCATGTGCGAAGTGCCTTATCGAAAGCCAGTTTAGTTATCGCTCAATCAGTATGGCCATTGCCACGCAATGGTCGCTAAAACTCGATTAATCCGGAAACCATCCATGACGATAAAACTGGAGATCAGGGGGGTGAGCAAGGCCTATGGGCATCAACCTCTCGATGCGCTGAAACTCGCGAAACAAGGCCTTCATCCAAAGGAGATTCTTGAACAGACCGGCCAGATGCTGGCGGTCAACGACGTGTCCATGTGTGTCGAGCAAGGCGAGATATTTTCCATTATGGGCCTGTCCGGATCTGGCAAATCTTCGCTGGTGAGATGTTTGAATCGGCTTATCGAACCTACGTCTGGGTCTATCTTGATCGATGGACAGGACATTTGCGTGAAGACCAGCGATGAGCTGCGGCATTTGCGGCGTACGAAGATCGCGATGGTTTTCCAAAACTTTGCCCTGCTGCCGCATAAGTCGGTCGTTGAGAATGTCGAATTCGGACTGAAGCTGCGGGGCGAGACGCCGAAGGCGCGGCGTCTCAAAGCGAACCGTGCATTGGACAAGGTCGGCCTAGCGCAATGGGCAAGCCGGTTTCCCGATAACTTGAGCGGAGGCATGAAGCAGCGGGTTGGCCTAGCACGCGCCTTGGCTAATGACCCAGACATCTTGTTGATGGACGAACCGTTCAGCGCGTTGGACCCCTTGATTCGCGCGGATCTACAAGCGGAGCTGCTAAAGCTGCAACTGGATATCAAGAAGACGATTATCTTCGTCACACACGATTTCCACGAAGCGGTGAGACTCAGCAGCCGAATCGCAATTATGCGCGACGGCAAGTTCGTGCAGGTGGGCACACCCCAAGAAATTCTGCTGCGACCCGTAAATGACTATGTGTTGAGGTTTGCACGGGATATAGACCGCGCGCAAACAATCACTGCCGGGGAAATCGCGTCGTCCGGCGCCTATTCGATTCCGGCCGGCATACCCGCCGCGGCCGCATTGGATCTGCTGCGAGAGTCAAATCGGCCCTACGGGATTATCCAGGACGCTGCTCGCTTGCCGGTAGGCTTGCTGTGCCGCGCCGACCTGGAAAGGTCTGGCGCGCTTGATGGCAAGTCCGCACTCGACTGCAAGGTTGCGCAGCCGGCTATTTCTCTCCCCGCAACCACAACCCTTGCTGCCCTTTACCCGCATTTTGCCAGCCGTATGCCCCTAGCCATCCTGGACGGAACTGGCGGCATCGTCGGCACGCTCGACGCCAACGACGTGCTGACGCACCTTGGGCAGTTAGAGCCGTTACGGGGTGCCGTGGATGCCGAATCCTCGGCGGCTGTCGCTGCGCCCGACGGCACAACCGAGGGTTCGCAACCGATCTTTCCGGCTAATCAACGTTTCGAGGCAGTGGACCCATGAATCGTCTTCCTAATCAATATGTTCTGCCTGTGGATAAAGTTATTCAAGGCGCCGTGGACTGGCTTGTCAATGATTGGCGACCGTTATTTCAGGCGGTACGGTGGCCTATCTCACAGGTGCTGGCTTCGGTATCCGCGGGATTGCATGCCTTGCCGTTCTGGCTGGTCATCGCGTTTTTCCTGGTTGTGGGCTGCAGGACTGCGGGGGTGCGCAACGGCATATTCTGCGGTGCGTCATTTGGGCTGATTGCCGTAATGGGGCTGTGGGAAGAGGCTATGGATTCATTGTCTATTCTGACCACCGCCGTGGCTTTCTGCGTCGTGGTGGGCGTGCCTACCGGCATCGTGGCTGGCCGAAGCAATAGGTTCTGGTCGGTGTTGCGGCCGGTGCTTGATGTAATGCAGACGACGCCGTCCTTCGTTTACTTGGTACCGGTGGTGATGCTGTTCGGCATCGGCACCGTACCCGGTGTCATTGCGACGATCATCTTTTCTATGCCGCCAATTATCCGTCTGACCAACCTGGGGTTAAGGCAGATACCTATTGAAGCCATTGAGGCGGCCGAGTCTTTCGGCGCGACTGAGTGGCAAGCGCTGATCAATGTGCGATTGCCTTTGGCGCTGCCGTCGATCATGGCTGGCCTGAATCAGACTTTGCTAATGGCGATGGTGATGAGCGTGATCATTTCGATGATAGGTGCTGAGGGCCTGGGCCTGACCGTGCTGCGTGGTATTGGTGCGCTGGACGTTGGGCTGGCCGGTATTGGCGGCTTGGCGATCGTTCTGTTGGCCATTTCACTAGATCGCATAACGCAGGGCATGGGAGAGAAATCCAGGCCGACGCATACCCTGGCACGGCGCGCTTTGCGCATCGGATGGATGCGCAAGGTCGATGCTCGCTGAACGAATGCGACTATCAGTGGATGTATCACAGGTGGGCACAAAGTGTTGAAGATCTGTAAATGAAGATAAACCACTCACAGCGTGTTATAGGGGGATGACAATGAACTTGCGTAGAAGAAGCTTGATGATGGCAGTGGCATCTGCAGTAACTATCTTGGCCTGCGCAGACGCAGGAGCGCAGGTAACGCTCCCGGGCGCAGGCAAGACGGTAAGGCCGGCTCGGCCGAACTGGGACTCTTTCTGGTTCGGTCAGAAGGTCGTGGATATGGGCATGGAGCGGTTAGGCTATAAGGTGGAAAAGCCAGCGACCTTAACGCCGCCGGCCATTTTCACTTCGATCGCGCGCGGCGACCTTATGTACTCCGTAGATACTATCCTGCCCAACCATGCGGACTTGTATGCCAAGACGGAAAAGGAAGTGATGCCCGTAGGGCCCATTATGGACCCAGGCACTCTGCAAGGCTACATGATCGACAAGAAGACCGCTGACCGATACAACATCCGCTATCTCGAAGACTTTGCCGACCCCAAGATTGCCGCGTTGTTCGATCAAGACGGCGACGGCCGCGCCGACATGATTGGCCCCTCAGTCGACTGGACGGGGTCTTCGGCGGTAGCGCTGAATCACATTAAAACGCTGGGGCTGGGAAATCGCATTCGCGTGGTGCAGGGTGAATACACCACCCTCGCCGCAGATGCGGTGGGCCGTTACGCTGCCGGGAAGCCTATATTCCTGTACACCTGGTACCCGAATCCGACGACGATGAAGCTACGTCCCGGAAAGGACCTGGTGTGGCTTGAGTTGAAGAAAGTATCGTTGCCGGGCAACCAGATGGAAAAGTATAAAGCCAGGCCCAACGTCGAAGGATGTGCGTCCAATCCGTGCAATCTAGGTTGGCTTCCGACGGTCTACTACATTGCGGTTAACCGCGCTTGGGCGGCCGAGAATCCCGCAGCGATGAAGTTTTTCAGCGAGTTCAAAATGACATTAGAAGATCGCGCCGAGCAAAACATTAAAATGCTCAATGGCGAGAACCGCGAAGAAGACATCGGACGCCACGCTCGGGAGTGGATAGCCAAACACCAAGCTGAGTTCGATGCCTGGATCGCCGCGGCTATTGTTGCGGGCAAGAAGTAAGCAAACAATGGCGCCCGCAAGACGCGGGGCGGCGTTCACCGGCGTGCGGTTCACGAGGCGTCAGGATGATGGCTCTAGTATTTGTGCCAACTCGCATCATCTGACGGCAACAAAACTATGGCTATTGGGTTCCTCGTTCCAAGTCTGAAGCCTTGCCGATTTCATCGGCCAACGTCTTAAGGAATGCTTGCTCAGTAGGGCTGGCCCGAACCTTGTCGTTCTTGATCATGAAAACGTCAATAGGCATGATGTTTTCATAGGGCGGCAAGCGCCACAGAATGCCGTCGCGTACATCGCGCGCGGCGATCTGCACCGGAATGGCCCCTATGCCCATACCCGCGACAATCATGCGGTGAACCTCTTCGAGGTTTGCGGATATACCGGTCAGGGGCTTGCGGAACTTGATTTGATGACGCATCTCCGTGATCGAGTGCAGATAGTCGGAATGGACGGCCGTCTGATAGGTAATCTCATCTTGGTCCTCCAGGTCCTTGAGGGTCAGATTTTCTCGCCCAAACAGGGGATGGGAGACCCCGCAGTAAAATCCGCAATACTCCTTAAAAACGTGCAGATGCTCAAACTCCGGGCGTTTATTGAATACTGGAGCAATACCGAAATGAATCAGCCGGTTCGACAGCGCCTCAATAATCTCGGAGCTGTTCATGACCGCGCACGAGATCGTCGCCCGACGGTGCCGTCGGTGGAACTCCGTCAAGGTTCGGTCGATTATTGGGCTGGTCATGTGACTTGCGAGCGTAAGCCGCACATTGCCCGTTAGCTCATCGCCAGTATCTTTTAGAAGCACCGAGATCCGATCGATCGCACCGCAGATTTCGCCAGCCTCGCGCAACAACAGGCGGCCGGCCTCCGTCAGTTCAAAAAACCTGGGCCCGCGCTCCGCCAGTTGCTGGCCCATCTGCCCTTCCAAGTTCTTTAGTGCCGCGCTGATTGCTGGCTGGCCACGTCCCAATATCTGTGCCGCTTTAGAGATGCTGCGAGTTTCCGCCACTACGACGAAGGTATGCAAGAGGTTCCAGTTAATATTCTTGATAGACGCCACTTCAATGCTCCACGTCAAGGTTTCCGAACTCACTACGAACGCGACTACCGCGCTTATAGTCATACGGCGGCCTGCTTTCGGTCAAGCAGCAGACGGACAGCGTAGACTCAAGCAGCAGACGGACAGCGTAGACTCAAGCTCCATATCGACTTGATGCATGCGGTCACGCTAGATTCCTACTTCCGCTCGCGCTACGTTACAGCCATTTCCAGTCCACGTACGAGAGGTAACGCGGGGATTCATGAAAATCCGCCACATTCCATCTAAGGCGCTCACAGCAAACGATTTGACGGATAGCTTCACAGCGCTAGGTGATTCGTCACGTGCGCAGGTATCTTTCCCGTTAAGTATGTGATGCCATGCGCGTCGATTATATTGAACGCTTCGGCCAGCGCAGCGCCATCTGTTGGGAAGAAAAATCGCTCCAAACCGACCACGTTTCGGTGGGGTTTGCCGGGAAAAAATCTCCAGGCACTAATTGTCTTAGGCGGATATTGGATCGTGGAAGCGCGTCCGCAGTAAGGTCTCTGGTTGGCCATCTACGGTGATTATCCGAAAGCGCGCTGTGGACGTTCGGACGACCGTTCCCCTCAAATAGCGGTCATCCCGGAGTGAGTTCACAGATCACCTCTTCGGCCGAATCAATCAAATTTTCTGATCGTGACAGGACGACTGCTTTATATTACGCCGCTGGGAGAGCCAATTTGTTGAGTAGCTGGTTGAATATGCCCTGCTATAGCCAGCGTGCGATGCGCGTTTAAATTCACGGCATTGCTCTTCATCAAACATTTCGCCTTAAGGAGACCCGGATGCAGGACCTGGACGATCAGGTGCAAAAGCTAAGAGCGATTTATCTGGATTCCGCCACAGCCGTGCCGATGAAAGATGAAGCTGCTGCGAATAAGGCTTTGGAAGCCTATCAGAGCCTACAACACGCAACGGACCGACTCTTCGATTTATTGATCGTCTTGGAGAATACTGACCAAACGGTTGGCACCGTGCGCTCTCTAGCCAATCATTTCTTTTTGGCCAATGTGCTGGATAACGTGAGCGAACCGATCGCCGAGGCGCTCAACAACATCGCGGCTTGCCTGCCCGGAATTGCTCAGCCCGACGGAACGAGGATTCCATCTGGGCCCGTTCAACCAGGCGCATCTCCTTCCCCGCAAGTCACTGCCTTCGTGAAAGCACTCGACAATGAGTCGGCTTGGCTGGAAGCCATGCTCATAGGCCGCGCCTTCACGGTCCTCAAGCGATTTCCTTTTTCCAACGCTCGCACCAAGGCGGTTGCGGACGCAGCGACTCGGATCAAACGGTTCGGCTACGCCTTTTCAATCCGCTCAGGCCGATACCAGATCAGCTCTGAGGGTATCGAAAATATCGTCGGCCAAATTTGGAAATGCCTCCAGCGCGTAGGCTCTCTCAACGCGCTCTCGAATATCATGCGGGTGGCCCTAGAGACCCAAGACTACGCCTACGAGCAAATTCTATTCGGCAGGAAATATGCCGGCGGCCTTGGCTATCGGCCCCCGGGATTGCCGATCGGTCTGCTTTAAACATTGCCGTCAAGCTGCCGGCCCTGGGATCCAACGAACGCAATGCCAGGTCCTTCTGGGACAAGGCCCTTGGAGACGAACGAGACCGAAGTGCCCGTAGAGGTGCGAGGTTGGATAGCTCCCGCCCCTGCGACGTCTTACCTTGTGCTTGGTACGTAACCACCGACGCAACCGCGTGCTGGTGTAGCTATCGAGCGCCCGATATGCTCGGCTGTGTGCATGCTGTCGCCACTACCCCGGCGCAGCGACTGGGCGTCCTGCCTGCTCGTTCACCCAGCCGTATCAGCCTTCCCCGATATGGCAGTCAGGTCGGCCTGCGCATCGTCCTTTTCGAGGCTTGCTCAGCGTTCACTCGCGTTACGGCCTGCACATTCGCGCTGTCACCGTATTTCGTGACACGCTTCACCGAAGGCTTCAACCGCTTCGTTACCTCCACGATTGCTCCGGTTGCTTCCGGCTGGAGCGGTTGCCGGGCGGGGCTTGCACCCGCTGGGAAAGCGCCGCCTTTGCACGGCGCACGCCACGAACGGTCATTCGACACAGACCACTATATCGGTAACAATCTCCGGGCAGCTTTGTTCTCGGCGCATGGTCACGGCGACCGAACTAATAGTCATTGCCCCGTAGAGCAAGTATGGACAGCTCATTGCTGAAGCCGCCGTTTGACCGAGGCGCTAGATCGTTGCCAATTGCGCAACCCCAATGCCGGGCTTTTGGTGCTTGGCATGTATTAAACCCAGGAAACTTCCGCGACATGACTTCCGCCGACGTTATGCACATCTTCGAGGCGCTTATCGCCCTAGCGCTCATCGGCTTGGGAGGCTGCGGCCTTATGCAGAACAAAATTTCTGCCAAGCTGGAGAAAAACTACCCGGCAGAAAGTGCGCGCCTCAGTGATGCTGCTGTCGGTGTAGGCGGGAGGTTCAACTACGCTTCGATTATCTGGCTCGCCACTGGTGACTATAGGTCGCTGAACGATCCACAAATTGATAGCTGGGCGCGGGAAGCAAGAGCGGCACTATTTGTTGGTGCTTTCGCTGCTGTGGTGTTCTTCATGCTGCTCGCGTATGGGCGATATCGCGCTCACTCAATGTGAGTGAATACTCGTCGCCACGCTGACCGTCCACTTAAGGTCGACGAGCGCCGAACTACGATCGATGACTGGCAGGGTCGAATTACGGCACGGGTATTTGCCGGCGTTCGGCCAATAACGGACCGTCACGAAATGCACCCAAACCGCCGACAATCTATACGTCGATAACGTATCGACGGTCGACCACTGGTGTAGCGTCGATGTAACCGGCTTCAATCCCTGCAAATCGCCAACCATTCCGCTCGTAGAAGGCAATCGCAGGACCGTTTGCGTCGAGAACGTAAAGATGCATCAAATTCTGGTTTTGTTCCTTCGTCCACTTGCGTGCCGCGTCAATCATGAGCTGTCCTGCTCCGCGTCCTTGATGAGTGGCGAGCACATGTAGGCAGTCAAGTAAAGTTCCGTGGGATGAGTCTTCAACCTTCTCCACACTGACGAAGCCAATCGCTGTGCCGTTAAGCTCCGCCAACATGACGAGGCCTCGCGCTGCTGCTGGCCGCAGCATATAGTTTTCCCAATGCGAGACATGCTCGGCCGGGACGTTTTCACGTAGGTACGCGGCTGGTAGGATTTCCCGGTAAGCTGCCTGCCAACTTTGGGTGTGTAGCCTTGCAATGCATCGTGCATCATCACGCAACGCGATGCGTAGTAGGATCTCTGAATCTGCCATGTCTGTCACCGAAAGCCAGCGGACATTGTTATCGCGTAAGCATCAGGTTCAGGTTCTGAACCGCTGCGCCGGCTGCGCCCTTGCCGAGATTATCGAAAACTGCGGATAGCAAGACGTGCCCGTGTTCCATGTTAGGAAATACGCTTAAGCGCATATTGTCCGTACCGTTCAGTAGCTGTGGATCCAACTGCTTTAAAACGCACGATTCATGCAGCGGCAAGACATGTACGTGGGCCGCCTCGGCATAGTGGCGTGCGAGGCATGCGTGTAACGTGACGCCGTCTACGCCGCGTGTCAGCAGCCGTAGATCCAAGGGCACTGTCAACACGATGCCCTGACGGAACGCACCATACGCAGGGACGAAGATCGGACGCTGCGCGAGGCCGGCGTGCTGCTGGATCTCCGGGATGTGCTTGTGCGCGAGCTCCAGTCCATACACCTGGTACGACGGTGCATTGGCAGCCCCCGGCCTCTCGTGTTCTTCCACGCCGGCACGCCCTCGTCCGGAGTAGCCAGACACCGCGTAAATGCTGACGGGGTGGCTCTCTGGAATGAGGCCGGCGTGCAACAGGGGACGCAGCAGACCAATTGCACCCGTTGGATAGCAACCTGGGTTGGTGACCCGACGTGCGGTCGCAATGCGCTCAGCCTGGCCCGGTGTCATTTCCGGAAAGCCGTATGTCCAGTCCGCCTTTGTGCGATGAGCGGAACTTGCGTCGATTACTCTGGTGGCGGGATTGACTATGGCGTCCACAGCCTCGCGCGCGGCGGCGTCGGGCAGGCAGAGGATGGCGATATCGCAGGCATTGATGGCTTCGGCGCGACGCTTGGAATCCTTGCGCTCCGCCGCGGGAAGCGTGACCAGCTTCAGATCGGTCCGGCCGCGAAGCCGTTCGTGAATTTGCAACCCTGTGGTGCCTTGGTCGCCGTCGATGAAAACAAGGGGAGAGCTCATGCGCGGGGATCCTCCGGTGACTCAATGACAACAAGTAGAACGTGCCTGCTATCTTCCGCGCACCGCTAGAATAGCGAAAGTTGAATTTCATAACGTGAAGATTCAGTTTTTCTGAATCTGGAGGCCGACATGCGAGAGATCAGCCTGGACCGTTTGCGTACCTTGGTGGCTATTGTCGACCGTGGCTCATTCGCCGACGCGGCGCGTGCGTTGCATCTGGCTCCGCCAACGGTCAGCCTTCACATCGCCGAACTGGAAGAGCGTATCGGGGCTCCGCTCTTGTCGCGCAAGCGCGGACATGTTCGGCCGTCCGCAACAGGCGAGGTGTTGGTCGAGCGCGCGCGTCGACTGCTGGCCGACGCGGAACAGGCGTTAGACGATGTTCACCGCCAGGTCCAAGGGCTTGTCGGACGCGTTCGGCTCGGTGCGTCGACCGGCGCGATTGCGCACCTGTTGCCTCAAGCGCTCGAAGTGCTGCGTGAGCACCATCCCGCTATCGATATTCAGATCGCGGTTCTTACTTCGCATGAAACGCTAACCCGATTGGCGGATGGAACGCTGGATGTCGGGCTGGTCGCACTGCCCCAGCCTCCGGCGGCGGGACTCGTGATAAAGCCTTGGCGCCGCGATCCCGTGATGGCCTTTGTGCCGGCCCATTGGCAGTGTCCGGCTCGCCTCACACCTGAATGGCTGGCCGCTCGCCCTCTCATTCTCAATGATGCGACCACGCGTCTCTCGCGTCTGACCGCCGAGTGGTTTGCAACGGGAGGGCATCATCCTGCGCCGCGCATTCAGCTCAATTACAACGATGCGATCAAGAGTCTCGTAGCGGCAGGTTACGGCGCGGCGCTGTTACCTCACGAGGCCACTACACCGTTACCGGACAGCCGCATTGCCATGCGTCCGCTATGTCCAGCGTTGTGGCGTCGGCTTGGCATTGCGCATCGTACAGGGTACGTCGATCGGTCCACGCAGCATGTACTCGATGCATTGTGGGATCTGCGACTGGCGTAGGAGTGTTACCTTTTTCGCGATGAGACCGATAACCCCAGCACTTCACGACGATCGAACGGCCGGTTTGTAGAAATCTGACATACGCGAATTGGGTTGCGTGCCAACGAGCGCTAGCAGACGGCGATCGGCCATAAAAAGCCATCGGTCCGCCGCGTCGCCTGGACACTCAGATGGCGCATGGTCCCAGTGAGCGGCCATTTGATTGCGGACGGAGAACATGATTTCCTCGGCCATTGCCGTCATTCGTCCATTTCGTGGCCCGCACTCAGCTATTGGTTGTTTTCGGCTCGTTAGCGCAGATCGGCGCGGAGATCGCGCACCCCTCGTCCTAAGCGGTCACGCAAGAGGGTTCCCAACGTCGCCCCATCGACGTAGCCGACCTCCGCTGCAATGGCGTCTAGGTCGAGGTCGCTGCCGTGAACGAGGGATCTCGCGCGTTCAACACGCAGGTCCTGAAAGTAGGAAAGCGGAGATTTTCCGAGCACAGCCTGGCAACGCCGTTGCAATGTCCTAGGACTTGTAGCGAGTGCACCGGCTGCGTCTGCTAGCGAAAAACCTTCCTTGAGATTGTCTCGCGCCCACCTTTCGAAACGCTGAATGACAGGATCTGCTTGTGCTAAATGATTGGGGATGATGTAGGGCGCTTGCGAGGAGCGGAAGTCGGCGAGCAGATAGCGAGAGACGACGGCCGCCAGCTCCGGGCTGGCCTTGCGCACTAGCCAAAGGGCTAGATCCAGATGACCCATAGCGGCTCCGGCAGTAACGATTCTGCCCGACGGCACGAGCATCCGAGTCTCGTCGAGCAGGACATTCGGGTACCGCTGTCGGAACAACGGACTGAGCCACCAGGTAGTAGTCGCTTCCCCGCCATCGAGAAGCCCGGCCTCGGCCAGAAGGAACGTGCCGATACAGGAAGCCGCGATGTGCGCGCCTTCAGCGTGCCATTTCACCAACTGCTCCATAGCCTCCTTCACATCCCGCCGCCCAAGAGCCGGGACCAGCAGATCCGGAGTCCCGGTATTTAACGCTGGAACGATGACCCAGTCCGGCTTCAGATCCGGGGTTACCTCTTTCACGGGAATCCCCAATCCTTGACCGGAGCGGACCTTCTTCCGCACACCCACGATCGAAACGTCGAAAGTAAGCGACCCACCCATTTGCTGCGCGGCGAACTTATGGGCGAGCCCGAGCGCGTCGAGAATCACGGTCAGCCCTGTGTCAAATACACCGTCGAGGGCGAGTAAAGAGATGTGCATGGCGCAAACGACCCTAAAGTTGTCGTTTGCGACTATATCGCGTTGTCACAGCGAAAGATACAAATCTCCTACCCTCTTAGTGGCGCGAATGACAGCAAAGTTGTCGTTTGCGACTGTTCGTTTTTGGAGCCATTGAGCACAGACTTAAGCCTTCACCCCGCCACAAACATTGGACAAGGAGTTCACTCATGAAAGTTTTAGCTATCGGCAAAGGCGTAAAGCCACTCACGGATGAAGTTAAGCAGCAGATCATGCCGAAGGAAGTTCCTCACACTCTCAAGCTCTACCTCGAAGGCAAGATCGAGCAGTTCTTCTTCTTGGTGGAAAAGCCTGGCGTCGTCTTTCTGATGAACGTCGGATCGGTGGACGAGGCGAGGGCGACCGTGAATGCGATGCCGCTCGCTTCTGGCGGTTTCCTCGATTTCGAGTTCCTTCAGATTGGTCCGCTCGCACCGCTGGGTCTTTTGCTGCAAGGCAAGTAAGCGGGCGCCAACGAACAGAGCGATAAGAGGCCATCACTATGAAGCTCACACCGGAACTCTATGTCCTGGCCCTTATCGCCGCAGCGACGGCCCTCATGTGGATTCCCTACATGTTGGCGAGAATCGTGACGCGCGGGGTTGGCCCGACGCTGGCCAACCCCGCTGATCCGGCCTTTCCTCCCGACCCCGCGTGGGCCGAGCGGGCACGGTGCGCGCACGCGAACGCGGTGGCGAATCTCGCCGTGTTCGCGCCGCTCGTGATTATCTTGGCGCTAACCAGCGCGAGCACCCCGGTCGCTATCTTCGCGGCTAAGACCTATTTGGGAGCGCGGCTCGTTCACTACATCGTCTACGCCGCAGGCGTCCCGGTAGTCCGAACGCTCGCCTTCGTGATCGGCGCCGGAGCGACCCTCGTGATTGCCGCCGTTGTGGTGGGCTATGCCTGACAACGGGATTGTGCAGCAGCACGAGCGAGGCGACATGGCCGGCACCAACGACATCGTGGAGAAGATCACCGGCCAAGCCGGAATCGGTCGCCGAATTTGTCGAGCGAAACAGGCATTCATTCGCATAACTTTAGGACCGGAGGGAGAGACCGATGCAAAACCTTATCGACAAATCCATTGAAGCACATGGTGGGCTTGAGCGTTGGAACAACGTTCGAGAGATTTCCGCGATCTGCGTTCCTGATGGTGCTGCTTTGCACCTGAGGGGCCAGGCGGCGTTTGCCAACACGCCCACGCGGGTGACTATCAAGACCCGCGAAGAAAGGACGACGTTCGACCCCTTCTTAGCACCGGGGCAAATCGGCGTATTCGAGCCTTACCGCACAGCCGTTGAGAAGCGGGACGGCGTGGTTCTCCAGGAGCTGAAAAACCCCCGTGACTCGTTCTCGGCAGAGGGACCTTGGAGCGCGCCCCAGCTCGCGTACTTCGCCGGCTATGCGCTGTGGACCTACCTCACCCTACCGTTCTCTCTTTTAAATGATGGCGTCCAGTGTCACGAAATTGAGCCGTGGATTGAGGACGGTGAAATGTGGAGGGCCGTCGCGGTCACTTTCCCCAAGTCCTACGTCACTCACTCGTCTGAACAGGTCCTCTATTTTGATGACGAGGGGTTGATCCGCCGACAGGACTACTCGGTCGATATCGCCGCTGGCGGCATGGCCGCTCACTACCTCCACGATCACCAAGCTTTCGGGGGAATCATCTTCCCCGTCCGCCGCCGCATCTATCCGCGTGGGCCGGGCCAGAAGCCAAACAAAGAGGTCGTCATCATGGCGGCTGACCTTAGCGACTTCCAGCTCTCTTAAACGGGCGGCCAACAGCCGGGTGCAAAACCACTATGGGTAGGATTCAAATGGATCGGCGACTTATTGTTCTCGTCCTTGGCATGTTCGCGCTTGGTACTGACAGCTTCGTTGTCGCCGGCTTGCTGCCCGAAATCTCTCGCGGCTTTAACATCAGCATCGGCGCCGCGGGGCAGATGACGACCGTCTATGCCGTAACGTATGCGCTGCTTGCGCCGATCATCGCGGCTCTGGCCGCACACGTTCCACGAAAGCAACTTCTGCTCGGCGGCCTCGCCGTCTTTGTGATCGCGAACCTCTGCACCGCCTTCGCCCCGACCTTCGCGCTTGCGCTTGCAACGTGGGCTCTCGCCGGCCTCGGCGCTGCCATGTTCGGGCCGACGGCAACCGGCTCCGCGACTTTGGTTGTCCCTCCCGAGCGCCGTGGCTTCGCCATCTCGGTCGTGATCGCCGGCATGACGATTTCCACAGCCCTTGGTGCTCCCCTCGGAACCCTCATAGGCGGTTTTGGCAACTGGCATTGGACGATGGTGTTGTCGCGGCGCTCGCCGCCGTCTCCGGCGTCGGCGTTCTGGCCCTTCTGTCGCACATTCCAATGCCCCCGCCCGTGTCGCTCTCCAAGCGGCTCGCGCCGCTGGCAGATGTACGCATCGGCCTCACACTAGCTACCACATTCTTGTTCCTGAGCGCCGCGTTCACAATTTACACCTACATGTCCGTGGTGTTCGATCGGGTGATCGGCGCTAGCCCTGCCTTGCTGAGCGGCTCTCTGGTGCTGTGGGGCGTGGCCGGGACGCTTTCGAACCTCTTGGTGGGCGCTTAGTCGATTCTATCGGCTCGCGCAAAGTGCTCGTCACGATGCTGGTGATCGTGATCGTCGATTTCGCGCTCCTGCCTTGGACAAGCTCACATCTCTGGACTGCCATCCCAGCGGTCATCATCTGGGGTGCCTGCGGATGGGGCCTGCTCGTGCCACAACAACACCGTATCGTGACGATCGCACCAACGCTCGCGCCCATTCTATTGGGCCTAAACAACTCCGCGACCTTCCTCGGGACCACTATGGCAGGCATCGTCGGTGCGGCGGGCCTCCAGTTCGTTGGCGGGCACAACCTGGGGTTTATCGCGGCGGGTCTAGCCGGCGCGGCGCTGCTTGTCGCCGAGCTCGCAGCCCGCAGCATCGACGCCTTCAATCAAAGGACCGACGCGCGCGAGATTTTGGCGGCGACTCCGACCGGCGCGGCCGAGCGGGAGAACGCCTAGTTGCGAAGAAGAGGCGCGACATCCGACAACCAATCTATCGGCGCGCGTCATCCACGATAAATCAAGGACCGCTTCATGCTCAGAAGATTTCGCCCTGGAACCGTCGCCACCGCTGTTTTGTTAGCCGTCGCGACTTCGGCGACCGCTCAAGTTCCGCAGCGCCCGACGCCGACCACCAAGATACTGGCGATCGGAACCCTTACCCCTGACGCGGGCCCGCAGCTCGTCCAGCGTATCCTTCCACAAGAAGTGCGCGCGACCGTGCAACTCTACCTTGATGGCAAGATCGACCAATGGTACTCGTTGCAGGACCGCACCGGCGTGGCTCTCGTCTTAAGCGTCACGGATCTCGCAGCAGCCCGTGAGATGCTCGAGAAGCTGCCGTTGGGTCAAGCTCATCTTATGACTTTTGAGCTAACTCCTCTCGCCCCGCTTAACCCGCTTCGTCAGTTGCAGGGAATGACTACGCGCTCGCCGTAGCCATAGTGGTTTCGCCCGGTGATGCAATCGGGTCCTTTGGCAAGACGACGGATGTCTCACTGCAAGGGCGAGCCAATAATGAGGCGCGTGCTATACGGGGACCCCACTCGCCAGCTAGCTCCGATCAGCTCGGTTGCGCAAGGGGCCGTTGTAGTTTGGAAGCGGTCGTTGCGGCCGCGCGAGTCTGAGCGGCGGTTCGGGGTCGATCGGCGACGAGCGAACTAGGGCACCTGAGGGTAGTGAGGAATTGCCTGACTAAGGCAAACCCATGGTTGTGCACTGGATGTCCAGATATCCAGCATTGGCTGAAACTCCGACGGATTGTCCAGCGTAGTGAAACGGATGGACATAACTTCTGCAGCAGTCTCGCCACTCGTGAACAGGGGAGAGCCGCAATCGGAACAAAAGCCGCGAATCGCGAGCCTGCCACTGCCAGCCCGAACCGAGTACGTCTTCGGCGTGCCGGTGATCGCCATGTCCGACACCCGCACGATGAAGCCGGAAGCGAAAGGAGCACCGCTTGAGCGTTGGCAGTCCAGGCAGTGGCAGTTGAGCGTCGCAACTGGCGCGCGCGAGCATACATATCGGATCGATCCGCATGCACACCCACCGGAAAATGGAGCAGTCATGTCGCTGTTACCTCTTGCCACCTAACTCGTTTTTACCGGCATATGACAGATGCCCCGCTGGAAGCTTGCTACTTGGCACTTCCTTATCGCCCGCGCAGTGTAGCGCCGCCGACATCACAAGGCAAATGGCCGGCTTCACACTCGCGAACGTCCGGTTAAGGTAATCTTGATTGCCCGCTACGGGTCGACTACGGGAGTTCGCCGTGAGGCTGGGTCCGGCCAGGACAATCAGAGCGTCGGTTTATTCTCGTACGCCGGTCGCGTACAGATGGTCGCCGCAATAGGCACTGCCTTTTAGCTGTTTGTTGCTGCAATCGCTCCACATGCAGTTAGCATTTCCGGTACCGCCGTGTGATTGCGTGAGATACGCCTTCCGGTATGTCTCATCAGACGTCTGCCAATCGGCCTCATCGGTGATCTTCACGGCCAACTGGATTTGATATTTGTCCCATTCGTCCACGGCCCAAAGTTGAGCGCAATGTTGACATCTCAAGAGCGCCTTCCAGTTGGCCGTATCCACATAATCAAACTCGGGAAACAACAGTCGTATTGTCCCGTCGACTCGTTGGATGGCAGGTTGATCGCGGCAATTGCACTTCATCCTGATTAGTTCTCCGTCAATCGAGTTAGGCGTTGTGCAGCCCGCAATGTACCGAATGGCTCGAGCGATTTAACGTTGCCCGTGAACCGGATTTTATATCGCAGAACGACCGCTTTTGGGAAATCTAAAGGTCCCTTCAGGGTCGCGTGCCGCCGATCGCGCCCATGCGAGATTGGCGAGCAATGCGGTTTGCATGAGTCAGGGTTCGGCCACATTCGGCCATTCGCGGTTGATGTCTAGATCGCTGACACCCATTAGCGGGCCCGGTGTCAAGTGAGCAAACAATACCCTCGACCGTCTGAGCAGTCGATTTCGATTCCATTGACCGAACGCAGTAGCCGAGCGCACCCGTTTCTTCGATTCATGGCTGCGACGGATCGCGCCAGACACCCATCAGGATCAAGCGATCGGCGTACATCGGCTGCCTGTCGCCCTGGTGGCTCTGCCACCCCCGAACGTTGGTGCCGCAACACGTCCAATGAATTCGCACAATACTCGTGGTTGCCAAACGTCCGGCACCAATCTAGGGTTGGCTCGTGTTGCGGGCGATCCGCTTTGCTGCACATCGGGGACGGCGGCACGGCATCCCATTCAATCTCGGTGGCTTCTCGCCAGTCAGCGATGAGGGCTTGCCGGTCGCCGTCGTAACTCTTATGCGAAGCAGCGGGTCACATCAAATGGCTTTCGCTCCTTCAGCATGTGGAAGCACGCTCGCGCTAGCTTGTGGGCCAGTGCCTTGCGCGCGACTACCGGATTGGTCCTGGCTTTCTTGCGCTCGTAGAACTGCCGGGCTTCGGTGCTAAAGCGCATCGAGAAGTTGGCCGCCTCGATAAATGCCCAGCTCAGGTATGGATTTCCGTTCCTTGTATTGCCTTCGCCCTTCTTTTTGCCGTTGCTCATGCGCTGACTGTCCACGCACCGCGCGTAGGAAGCGAAGTTGCCAGCGCTGGCGAAACGTTCGATAGTCCCGGTTTCCAGCATGATCACGGTGGCAAGGGTTTGGCCAATGCCGGGCACCGTGGTCAGCAGGGCGTAGTCTGCGTGTGCCGCGACTTTTTCCTGAAGACGCTTTTCCACGATTGCGATCTGTGCGGAGAGCGTCGTGATGACCGCGACGTTCGCGCGGACCGCGAGCGCTACGTCGGCTGGTAGATGCAGCTGGTCGACAGCGGCCTCGTCCAGTTGCTTGACCTGATTGCTCGTGATTCGCGTGCCAAACTGACGCGCCGTTGTGTTCTCGACGGCGAGGATGTGGGTGGTGCGGCTGCGCACCAGTTGCATGCGTTTGCGGGCCAGGTCGCGCACCTCACGGTGCTTCGCCGGCAGGATGGTGCCGGTAGGAAGGATGCCCAGGCGCAGCAGGTGGGCCAGGTAACGCGCGTCGGTCTCGTCACCGCTGTGCTTGAGCCCGTCGTATTTCTTGATCGCCGTGGTGTTGGCCAGATGGACCGCGAAGCCTGCAGCCTGCAGGCCGTCGACAAGCCAGTACCAGTTGTACGTGGATTCGACCACGACGCCTGCCAGCTCGGCTCGCCACGGGGCAAGGAACGCCAGAATCTTTGCCAGGTCGTTCGGCAATCGCTTTTCGGCGACCACGCGGTCCGTTTCGTCGATCACGCTCACCACGCTGTTGTTCGAATGCAGGTCAATGCCGCTATAGTTCATGATGACCTCCTTCCGGTTAAAGCGGTTTTGGCAAACTCACTTTAACCCCGTCGCCCGGCAGGGCGGCGGCAGGAGGTCCGCTAGATGATTTTCAATCGATGCAACTGATGGGAGCCCGCGTCGCGGTGTCAAAGGCGAGCGCCGTCCGGAACTCGCGCCGAGGCGCGAAGCCACTTCCGCTTAACGAAGCGATCGAGCGGCGTCGCATAGCCTCGCGCGATCAGTGTGCTCACAGCAGCCGACAGCACCAGAAAAACGCCGAGTAACAGCAGTTTCTCATTACCGTGCGTCGCCGATGGTGGATACAGCGTGCGAAGCCCGCCGAGCACAACGAGATGGAACAGATAAAGCTCGTAGCTGAGTCTGCCACTCCAGCGTAGCGGCGCCAGCAGGCGAGCGCTTCCGGGAGCACTGCTGGCATGCGCGTTGATCAGCAGCACGGCCGTGCCGAGTGCGATGCCGGTCACGCCGAAGACGTGGCTTTGCGCGATGGGCCACGCAAGATGGTCCGTCAGTAAAATCTATGGGCGAGTTCTGGCTCAGGAAGTTTGCCAAGTACGTGATATAGCGAGAGTTCCGTCATTTTGAAGGTGCGATATCCATAGGCTTTTCTCATAGTGACTTTGGCTTTG
>NZ_JBLKRU010000050.1:0-52963 GCF_047608185.1 Caballeronia eucalypticola | reverse complement strand
CATTCCCTTATACAGAAGTGTCGTCACCATCGTCGTCGCGTAAGAGGCGCAATGTTTTTGCAGCGACATGAACTTCTCGGAGGCCGAGCCAGATGGTCTTTGCTCCGGGTTCGCCATCGCCCTTGCGGCCAAGGAAACCTCCCAGGCGCGCGATCAGTCGCAATACTTCGTTGAGCTTCGGTTGGGCCGGCGCTCGGGTTTTCGTGAGCAGGTAGGCGGAGCGAATTTCATCGGGATCGAAGAACAGGTGCGCGTCCAGATCCGGGCAGGTTCGTCCGAGCCGCATCAAATAAGCCACACGCCAAGCCACCACCAGAAACAGCGCTAACGCGCGCTCGAGCCGTTCGATCGTGCCCAACTGAAGCGCCTCGACACGGCACGCGTTCTTCAGGATGTTGAACAAGATTTCCACTTCCCAGCGCGCTCGATACCAATCGATCAGTTCGACTGCCTCCTCCACCGTGCTGGCCGTGCGATTGGTCAACAGACGCCATTCGATCGGCTTAACGCCCGCAGGAGCCTCGAACTCGCGCGCGACCAGGCACGTCGCAGCGATGCACTTGCCTTTGCCCGCGGGCAACTCCACGCGTTGCACCCACAGATGCTGGCGCACCGTGCGTGCTTTGACGCCATGGCGCGAAGCCATCGTGAAGGCGATTTGCCCGACAGCTTCCCCACGGCTCGTGCGCTCCCACAGCTTGTCTCCCTCCGGCAGGCAGCGATTATGAGCGGCTCGTACCAGCCAGTCGGCCGGCGTGCCCAGCTCCTGCGCTCGCAACATCAGCGACATCAGATCCGCTTCGCGGTCGGCCACATACACCAAACGCGTGGAGGGCAGGCTCGGCGCCATTTCGGCAATGCGCTCATAGCCCTCGATCCAGCGCACACTCTCCTTGAGTCCGCCACGCTTGCCGGATTCGTCCTTCTTCTCCCGCGCCCACATCCACGCATCCAGAATGCCCAACGGCTCGCGCTGCGGCGTAACCGCGTAGGTCGGGTGCAGATACATGCCCCGCTGGGCTTCATAGCTCAGCGGCCCGAGTCCGATCGCGCCTTGTCCATTGAAATCCAGCTCTGATGTGTCCTGCACGCAGAGCACGACACGATGGGCCTGCATGCGCTCCTGCGTCTGCTGCCAATGCGGCTCCAAAATTGCATGCCATTCGACCTTGTCGTTGTCGAAGAAGCGGTACGCCGCCATCGTCTCGCCCCAGCCCTGGCATGCCTTGGGCACGCTGGCCATCGGGTCGGCCGCCATTCTTTCCATCAAAAGCCTCGCTCGCTTGTTCAGGCGCGCATCGCCGAGCTCGAGCTGTTTGAATTCCGTCTGGGTCCAGGGCGTCGATTCGGTGACCAATGCGTCCACTCAAAAAGCAAGAGTAAACGCGATCCGCTGAAAGTTTACAAGCGCAGCGCTACGTCATTGAAAGTAAACGCGTTCTTCCGCGCACGACGCCTTGGGCTACCAGATGTGTATAACCGGATGGATATAACCAGGTTAGCCCCGGGAAATGCGGGCCTCCGACGCATCTTTCTCGCGCAATATAGTCGGCAAACCGAACAGCAAAAGCAATGCGCAGGCGAGACTCATCGCGCCAATTGCGTAGAGCGCGGGTGTCGTGCTGCCGGTCAGGTCGCGAACCCGTCCAACCATTACCGGACTCACAATGCCGCCAAGTTGTCCAATAGTGTTGATCAGCGCGATGCCACCTGCCGCGCCCGCCCCCGTGAGGAGCTTTGGCGGCAACGCCCAGAACGCGGGAATTGAAGCCACCACACCCGCTCCCATCACGCCGAGCGCCACGATCAGGAAGCCAGTCTGTTTATCGAAGATACCTGCCGCGAAAAAACCGATCGCCGCCATCACCAGCAGGCCGCAAACAAACTTGCGGCGCTCGCCCGACGCGTCGGAGAGACGGCCCACCACGACCATCGCGATCGCCCCGCAAATGTAGGGCACGGCCGTCAGGAAACCGATGGTGGTCGGGTTGCGTGTGCCAGCGCTTCGAATGAGTTGCGGCGCCCAGAAATTGAGCCCATACGACGCCACCTGGATCAGGAAATAGATCAGTCCGAGCATCAGGAAACCACGTGTCCTGATTGCATCGAGTAACGAGCTGCCGGCGCCCGAGTGCGGCGCGTGTCGCTGAATACGGCTCGCCAGCAGTGACTTTTCGGAGGCGCTGAGCCAACCCGCATCTTCAATCCGGTCCTTCAGCACCTTGAGTACCAGCAGGCCGAGGACCACGCACGGCAAGCCGCCAAGCAGGAATAACCAGTGCCATCCGCGGATGCCAAGCACGCCGTCCATGTGTCCGAGGACCAGTCCCGACAACGGCGCGCCCACCAGCCCGGAGAAAGCCGAGGCAAGAAACAGCATCGACGTGATGCGGCCGCGATAGCTCGCCGGAAACCACAGCGTGAGGTAGTACAGCACGCCGGGGGCGAAGCCCGCTTCCATTGCGCCGATGATAAAGCGCAGCCCATAGAACTGCCATTCGTTGCCGACCAGCACCATGGCGCTGGTGGCAATTCCCCACGAAATCATGATGCGCGCGATCCAGCGGCGCGCGCCGACCTTGTAAAGCAGCAAGTTGCTCGGGACTTCGAACAATACGTAGCCGATCACGAAGAGGCTGGCGCCGAGACCGTAGGCGGTGTCGGAGAAACCGAGATCGCTTTGCAGTTGAAACTTCGCAAAGCTGATGTTGATGCGATCGAAAAATGCGAACAAATAGCAGATCATGATCAGCGGCATGAGTCGCCACGCGACCTTGCTGATCACCGCTTTCAAGTCGTTTTCGCTGTGTGCCTGCGGTACGGAAGCCGTGGCGTCGAGATCGCTCATGATTGTCTCCTTGCCGGACTGGCCTTGGCGCCGTCCGGTCATATGTGTTCTTTGATGGTGAAAGAAGGGGTGTGTCAGTCGCAGTGCCCGAACTTATTGCACAGCGCCCTCGCTGCGTAACCGTTCGACGTCGTTCGCATTGAAGCCGAGATCCGACAGTACGGAGTCCGTATGTTCGCCCAGCGTCGGTCCTTGCCAACGGACTTCGCCGGGGGTGTCGGAGAGCTTCGGAACAATGCCGGGCATCTTCACCGACACCCCGCCGGGTAACGCGGCGTCAAGCAGCATGTCACGCGCCTGGTAATGCGGGTCCGCAACAATATCGGCGACCGAATAGATCCTGCCGGACGGCACTTCCGCTGTATCGAGCGCGGCGAGCACATCGTCAATCGGATGATGCGTGGTCCACGCGGTGATCGCAGCGTCCAGCATTGCGCTTTGTGCGGCGCGGCCGTCGTTGCGGGCAAGCGCGGGGTCATCGGCGAGATCGGCGCGGCCTATTACGTGCATCAGGCGCTTGAAGATCGGATCGCTGTTGCCCGCGATCACAACAAAAGCGCCGTCTTCGGTGCGATACGTATTCGACGGCGCAATGCCAGGCAACGCACCGCCGCTGCGCTCGCGCACGTGTCCGAGCAAGTCGTATTCGGGAATCAGGCTTTCCATCAGGTTAAAGACGCTTTCGACAAGCGACACGTCCACGACTTGGCCGTCGCCCTGCCCGGTCTTTACGCGCAGGATCGACATCAACGCGCCGATCACCCCGTGCAACGAAGCCAGCGAGTCACCGAGGGACACGCCCGCGCGTGCCGGTGCGCCATCGACGTCGCCGGTCGTATAGCGGATGCCGCCCATCGCCTCGCCGATCGCGCCGAAACCTGGACGATCGCGATACGGGCCCGACTGTCCGTATCCGGAGATGCGGACCATCGTGAGTTTGGGATTGATTGCGTGCAGCACGTCCCAGCCAAGGCCGAGTTTTTCGAGCGCGCCGGGACGGAGGTTTTCGATCACGACGTCGGCGTCCGCGGCGAGACGCTTGACGACATCGACACCGTCCGGGGACTTCAGGTTGACGCACACGGACTTCTTGTTGCGCGACTGCAGATACCACCAGAGCGACGTGCCCTCGTGCAGCTTTCGCCATTTACGAAGCGGGTCGCCGTTATCCGGCGCTTCAATCTTGATGACGTCGGCACCGAACTCCCCGAGCATCCGGGCGGCGAACGGCGCCGCTATCAGAGTGCCGATTTCTATGACGCGAATGCCTGCGAGCGGTCCAGCCATGATGCTTGTCTCCCAAAATTTCTAGTCTGGAAGACAGCTTAGGAGCGGGCAACGCGCCGCGTCCAACCGCATTTCGCCAATGACCGTTCGCGAACGGCGAACGCTCAGGCTTCGTTCTGTTCCTGGTGCTCTACGGCGCACAGATGATCGAACAGCATCCGGCTGACTGGCGGGAGCCCGGCAACATCGCGTACCACGACGATCAGGTCGCGCTGGCTCCAGGTTTCATCGAGCGTAACGGCCGTCAGCCCGAGCGGGCGGCCTACTGTATTGAAGACCTTCAGCGGCAGCACGCTGATGCCTAGCCCCGTCTGCACCATGCGGCAGACGCCGTCGAAACCCGGCACCTGGATGCGCAACCGCAATGGTTTACCCGCCTGCCGCGCGGCCGTTTGCGTACGCAAATTGATCGAGCTGGCCGCATGGAGACCGACATAGTCGCTATCCAGCGTTTCGATGAACGTGACCTGCTCGCGGCCCGCGAGTGCATGATCTTCGCGCATCACCACGACCAGCGAATCATGCCTGTAATGCGAGACATCGAGGCCGCGCGTATCGGCTTCGCCTGAGCAGATGCCGACATCGGCGAGGCTGTCGGCAATGCCCTGCACCACGCCGCTGCTCGGGCGCTCTTCCAGGTCGAGCTTGATGCGCTCGTTCATCGAGAAGAATGCGCGCAAGTCTTCGGGAAGGAATTCGACGATGGCAGAAAGGTTCGCCATCATGCGGACATAACCGCGCACGCCGGCCGCGTGCTCGGCTAATTCAATGCCAATGTTCTCGACATCGCGCAGCACGCGGCGCGCATGATGCAGCAGCGTTTCGCCTGCGGGCGTGAGCTCCATGCCGCGTGCCCGGCGCACGAACAGCGATGCTCCCACGGCCTGTTCGAGTTCGAGCAAGCGCTTGCTCGCAGCCGATACAGCGATTGCCTCGCGCTCGGCCGCCCGGGTAAGCGTGCCCTCCTCGTAGACCGCGAGGAACAACTGCAGCGTGGTCAGGTCAAGCCGTCTCAAGAGGTTTTTGAGTGCCATCGGGTGGGTTCGGGCGGGTAAGCAAGGTGAACACAAAAGATGCCCGATGTTACCCGAGGCCTGCACCACGCCTTATTCTTGCTTTGCTTCGCTCCACCCGCCGCCGAGAGAACGGTACAGCGCGACCGCTGCCAGCGCGTGCTCACGCTTCGCCTGGTTCAGCGCATCCGAGTCCTCCAGATACGCTTCCTGCGCCGCGAGGACATCGAGGAAACCACTCGCACCGCCCTTATAAAGTTGCGTGGAGAGGCGCAGCGACTGGTCAGAGGATTGCAATGCGTCCTTCAAACGGTCCGCCTGCTCCGATGTGCTGACGAGATCGGTACGTGTGTCTTCCACGTCTTTAAGCGCCTGCAGCATGGTCTGGCGCAAGCGCAGATCGGACTCGCGCATGCGGCTCTGGCTCTGCTCGATGCCCGCTGTAATGCGCCCGGCGTTGAAGATCGGGCTGGTCGCATTGAGTGCCGCGCTAAAGAGGTTATCGGTGAGCGTGGGCAAGCCAAGATACGACGATGCCAGCAAACCGTCGGTCAGTTGCAGCGAGAACTTCGGATAGCGATCCGCTTGCGCGACGCCCACTTCCGCCGCGCGTTGCGTGAGCTCGGCGTAGGCACTGCGGACATCGGGACGGCGCAGCAACGCCTCCGAAGGCAGCATCTGCGGCACGGCGTTTGACGGCGTCGGGATGGTCCCGGGCGTGGCGAGCACGAGGGTATCGACGGATTCAGGCGTGCGCCCGGAGTACACCGCGATCAGGCTGAGCTGATGCTGCACGGTAGCGTCGGCACGCGGCAAGCGCGCTTGCAACTCGCTCAACTGGTTCTGTGCGCGAGTGACGTCAAGTCGCGGCGAAAGCCCGTATTGCATGCGTTCCTGCGTCAGCCGGAGTGCACGTTCCCGGATCGCGATATTGTCCCGCAGGATCTTCTGTTCACTTTGCGCCCAGCGCAGATCCACATACGCCGACGCCGTATTAGCCGCGAGCGCGAGACGCAGCGCACCGACATCGTGTTGACGGCCCGTCAATTGCGCCTGGGCCGCCAGCAGTTCAAGGCGCTCGCCGCCGAATACGTCGGGCGTCCAGCCGAGCGTCAGGCCAAAACCTGCCTGACGAACATAGCCCAGCGGCGGCGGCGTGTTCTGGCGCTCATCCTCTGCGGTAGCGTTCGCGTCAAGCTCCGGCAAAAGCGCCGCGCGACGCTGCGTCGTCACGGCCTGTGCCTGCTTTACCCGCTCCAGTGCTGCCTGCACATCCAGGTTCTGGCTCAGCACCGAACTCACCAGTTCATGCAACACGGGATCGCCGAATTGCTCCCACCACGCGGCGGCATCCACGGTGTCTTGGGGAGCGTCGGCGCTCCAGTTTGCGGGCGCTATTGACTGGACAGTCGATGGTAAATCCGCATGGCTCGCGGGTTGCACCGCGCACGCCGCGAGCGTCATGCTCGCTGCCAGTGCCAATAAAATCTTATACATGGTCGATCTCAATGAGCGTCAGGAGAAGGCGGCGCAGCGCCGATAGGCCGCACGAAAAGCACGCTGACGATGCCGACGGCAAAGCACATCGCGAGTACGTAGAAGGTGTCGGAGAAGGTCATCACGAGTGCTTCCCGGAACACCAGCGCGTGCAGGTTGGCGAGGCCCGCGTTAGTCGCGTTGAGCGCATCGCCGGCCACCGATCCCCAGTGCGCGAATTGCCTGGACAAGAACGCTTCGGTCTCCGGACTAGCTGTAGTGACGCGTTCGCTGATGCGCAGATAGTGGAAATTCAGCCGGTCGTTGAGCATGGTCGCGCTAACCGCAATGCCGATCGCGCCACCAAGATTACGCATCAGGTTGAACAGGCCGCTCGCGGACTTCAGGCGCGATTGCGGCAGCGAGCCCAGCGCCATGGTTACGATTGGCGGTACGGCGAACTGCTGGCCAATCCCCCGCAGCGCCTGTGGCAGCAGCAGTTGCTGCCAGCCCCAGTCGTTCGTGAGCGGCACGTAGAAATAACATCCCGCACCGAAACACACGAGGCCGAAGAGCAGACACCAGCGCATGTCGACGAGACGCGAGGCGAATGCATAAGCGCCCAGCGCAAGCAACTGAAACACGCCCACCGACAACAACGCAATCCCGATCTGCAGCGAATCCAGTTCACGCACGCGGCTCAGGAACAGCGGCGTGAGAAACACTGCAACGAAGATACCGATACCCGTTACGAACGACAGCAAACAGCCGATCGCGAAGTTCCTGACCGCGAGCGCGCGCAGATCGACAACGGGATCTTTTGCAGTGAACGCGTGCACGAAAAACAGGAAGCCGCAGATGGCGGAAATCCACGTACAGGTGACGATTACATCGTCGCCGAACCAGTTCTTGCGCGGCCCTTCCTCCAGCACATATTCAAGGCAGCCGAGGAACCCCGACATCAACGCGATGCCCAGATAGTCGCCCTTCTTCAATAACGACAAGTCGGGTTCGTCGATATGCACGAACTTCGGCACCATGATCGCCACCACCAGTCCCGGCACGAGGTTCAGATAAAACAGCCAGTGCCATGACCATTGCGACGTGATCCATCCGCCGATCACCGGACCGATCGCAGGCGCAAGCGACGCGAGCGCACCGATCGTCGTCGATGCAATCAGCCGCTGCTTGCCGGGAAACAGCACGAACGCCGTGGTGAAGACGGTCGGGATCATTGCTGCACCGAGCGCGCCTTGCAGGCCGCGGAAAATGATCATCGAATTGATGTCCCACGCGAGGCCGCACAGCATGCTCGTGATGGTGAAGCCGACCGCGGAGGCCACGAACAGCCAGCGCGTGGAGAACACTTTGGAGAGCCAGCCGGACATCGGGATCACGAGGATTTCCGCGATCAGGTAGGACGTCTGCACCCACGAAAGTTCGTCCTGGCTAGCCGACAAACCGCCGCCAATATCCTTCAGCGACGACGCCACTATCTGGATGTCCAGCGTCGCCATGAAGAAGCCCAGGCACATCAGCGCGAACGCAAAAACACGCTGCCTGGTGGGCTGATCGGCGGGATTCAGTGGAACGGCGGGGCTCATGAACGGCTCGCGCTGTCGAGGTGTACCTTCACGGTCGCAGAGAGGCCGGCGCGCAGGACGTCCTGCTTGTCCTTCGGTACGTCGAGGCGAATCCGCACTGGCACGCGCTGCACGATCTTCGTGAAGTTGCCGGTCGCGTTCTCAGGCGGCAAGACGCTGAAGGTCGCACCGGTCGCCGGCGCGAGGCTCTCCACATGACCCGGGAAGGTCCCGCTGGCGGCATCGAGTTCAACATCGACGCGATCGCCCACATGCATCTTCTTGAGCTGGTCTTCCTTGAAGTTTGCATCGACCCATAAGCCATCAGTCGGCACGATTGTCAGCAGCGACGCTCCAGTGTTGGCGAGCATGCCCACGCGCGCCGTCCGGTTGCCGACGTATCCATCCACGGGCGAGCGGATGGTCGTGTACTCCACGTTCAGTTCGGCAATGCGCCGCAACGCTTCAGCGGTCGCAACACGTGCACGGGCGTCGTCTATTTGTGCGGCAAGCACGGCGAGTTGCCGCTGCGAAGCGAGCGCCGCTGCGTTGCTGTTATCGAGCGTGGCGCGAGCCTTCAGGAAATCCGCATCGGCGCGTTCGACCACCTGGTTCGATACCGCTTCGTCCTTGACGAGCTGCCGGTAACGCACCTGGTCCGACGCACTGCGCGTGACTTCTGCAGCCGATGCCCGCACCTGCGCCTGGCTCTGGTTGATCACGGCGCCCTGCAACTGCTGCTTCGCTTCAAGTTCCGCGACGGCGGCGCGCGCGCCCTGCACGTCGGCATTGGCCTGCGCGAGCCGTGCGTCGTAATCGCGTGAGTCGAGCCGGATCAGCACCTGGTTCGCCTTCACGCGCTGGTTATCGGAGACGAGCAGTTCGGTGACGAAACCGTTGACCTTCGGCGCCATCACCGTGACGTTGCCGCCGACATACGCGTCGTCCGTGCTTTGAACGAAACGCAACACGGTGAACCAGTAGGTGGTTGCAGCGGCGATCACGACCACCACCGCGATAATCGCGAGCGGCATCCAGCCGAGTCGGAAAGGCCGCCGTGCTTCGCGCTCAGCCGTCGGCGCGGCAGTGGAGGCAAGCGGCGTGGAAGGTGTGGTCATCGGTGAGTCCTGTTGGTTGCATCGAATGGGTTATGCGGGTGCGTGGCTTTCTTTTCTGACGGGTCACTCGCTGGTCAGGCGAAATAGTTCGCGCCGCAGGCGTGCCGCCTGCCGGCGCCCGAACTTCGCCTCGAATTCTTCTTGCGCTGCCTGCCAGTGCCGCAGCGCGTCGGCCAGCTTGGTCCGGCCGCTTTCGGTCAGCGTCAACTGCAAACGGCGCTGGCAAGGTCCGCCCATCGTCGACATGACAAGCCCGTTGCGCAGCAACGGCTGCAGCACGCGGACCAGGGTCGTGCGCTCCATCACCATGGCCTGCGCGAGTTCCGCCATCGTCATGTCGGCCACGCGATCAAGCGCGGAGACGATGCTGAATTGCGTCGGCGTGATCTGTACCGCCGATAAATGCCGCTCGTATAACTGCGAGATATGACGCGCGGCTTGGCGAACCGCAAAACAATCGTCGTGTCGTGGAGGGCGTGTGTGCATGTGCACAGATTATGTGTGCATATGCACGTAGTCAACCGCTATTGTGCGCATCAATTAATGTCGAATCCGTTAACAATCGAAACGAAATCGATGCGAAATGAAGTTGAAAATTTTTCCGCCCCGCTCAGGTTTCAAAGAATTCCGCAGCGTGTTCGATGAACGCCCGCACCTTCGCCGGCAGCAAGGTGCGGCTGCTGTAAGCCAGGCGGATTTCGATTGCGCCATCGACGATCTCGAAGTCGTCCAGCAGCGACACCAGTTCGCCCGATGCCAGTTCGTCGCGAACCAGCGCGGCCGGCAACACGCCAAGGCCGAAACCTTCCAGCACGAGTTCGCGGTTGAGCACCGCGTTGTTCGATGTCACGTCGGCTTTCAGCGGCACCGTGATCTGTTCGCCGTCATTCAGCCGGAACGTGAGCACGGGCTTGCGGATCGACGCGTGCATGGCGACGAATTCAAGGTCCGCAAGCTCGGACGGATGCGTCGGCCGCTGCTTGCCTTGCAGATACCCAGGCGTCACCACAATGACGAGCGGAATGCGTTCGAGCAAGCGTGTGACGGTGGTGTCACTGGTTAACATGAAGGGCAGCACGACACCAAGGTCGTAGCCGTCCGCCACCAGATCCACCGGACGCTCGGTCAGGGTGACGTCGAGTCCGATCAGCGGGTATCGCCGGCGGAAAGTGGCGATCAGCGGGACCAGCCGGTTCACCGTTGCCGTCGTGTGCGCGACCAGCCGCAGCATGCCGGTCGGACCGCTCATGCGATCCGACGCCTGCGCCTCCAGCGCGTCAAGCTCATCCAGCACGCGGGAGCAGCCCGGGAAGAATTGCTCGGCGGTCTCGGTCAGCGAGATGTGGCGCGTGGTGCGATGAAAGAGCCGGTTGCCCAGCCGCTGCTCGAGCGTGGCGATGGCGCGCGACACCACCGGAGGCGACACGCCAAGCAGGTCAGCGGCGCGCGTGAAGCTTTTCGCCTCCACGACCGCGCGGAACACTTTGAGGCTTGTCACATAGTCCATGTCTCTGAGTCCATTTTTCTCGGTCCTTGGGCGTGTTGCGCTGGGATTTGCAATTTGCCTTGTGTCGCCAGGCAATGTTGTATCGCAACGCCCAGATTCTCCCGCAAGCCGGACTTTTTTGCCGATCATCGCGTCGCGCTAACGAGGAAACAAGCGGCGCTTCCAAACTATTTTCCCATCCAATGAGAATTGATTTCTTTCTTTGAGAATTGGCGAGAGAAACTTTCACCATGAAACCGCCGGTCAAATCGTCCTCCGTCATCGACCGCGTCCTCCACGCGCTGACCAGCGTCGCCCGGGCGGGAAGGCCTATCGGCGCGAAGCAGATCGCAGAGGATATTGGTGCGCCGTTGTCCACGGTGTACCGGCTGCTGGGCTCGCTTAAAGCATGGGGCCTCTTGCAGGAACATGCGAATTCCGGCTTGTTCGAACCGGGTCCGTCCAGCATGCAACTCGCGTGGGGTTTCGATCAGAACGCGCAGCTCGTGACCCAAAGCCGCGACGAAATCAGGGCGCTCGTGCAGCGGACCGGCGAGAGTGTCGGCTTGCTCGTGCCGATCAACGACACAGTCGTCTGCCTCTCGATGGTCGAAAGCGACCAGCCGCTGCGATGCTCGTTCGCGCGCGGCCGCACGCATCCGCTGACACGCGGCGCGTCGGCGAAAGCGCTGCTCGCCTTCCTGCCTGAAGCAGAAGCCGATGCCGTGATCGCCGGCAACACGCTCGACGACCCTGAAAGCGCCGCTGCGCTGCATCTGCAGCTGGAAGATATCCGCCGCCGGCGATTTGCAACGAGCGAGAGTGAAGTCGATATAGGCGTTTGGGGCGTGAGCGCTCCGCTTATATCGGATGCGGGACGACTGGAAGGAACCATCACCTTGATGGCGCCCGTTGCTCGCATTGCAGGACGTGAAGCCGAACTGGCGCAGCTCACGCGCGCGGCAGCAGACCGTATCAGCTACAAACTTTAAACCCCTCAATTCTCACTTCGCGCGTAGTCCAAACTATCCACGCCACCCAAGGAAACCAATATGAAACTGACCCAGATACTTTCCGCCCTCGCGCTCGCCGTTGTAGTCAGCGTGGCCGCCGCGCCCGCCGCCCGTGCCGCCGATGACACCATTCGCGTGGCAACCGACGCGACTTTCCCGCCGCTCGAATTCGTCAAGGACGGCAAGCGCACGGGCTTCGATATCGAGCTGATCGAAGCGTTGGCGAAGACCATGGGCAAGAAAGTGCAATGGGTGGATATCGACTTCAAGGGGCTGATTCCGGGGCTGGTCGCGAATCGCTTCGACGTTGCGGCGTCGGGTATCTACATGACGGACGAGCGCCGCAAGGTCGTCGATTTCACCGATCCGTACTACAAGGGTGGTCTTGTCGTGCTGGTGCGCAAGAACGACACATCGATCAAGACACCCGCCGATCTCGACGGCAAGAAAGTCACCGTGCAGGTCGGCACGAAGTCGGTCGCCTTCCTGAAAGACAACTTTCCGAAGGTGCAACGCTTGGAGGTCGAGAAGAACCAGGAGATGTTTGATCTCGTGAACATCGGCCGCGCCGATGCCGCGGTGACCGGCCGCCCCGCCGCTGTCGAATACGCGAAGGTACAGCCCAACGTGCGTGTTCTTGATAAGGGGCTGACGACCGAGCTGTACGGCTTCGCGTTGCGCAAGGACGAAACCGCGCTGACCGCGCAGATGAACAAGGCGTTGCAGACACTGCGCGCTAACGGCACCTACGACGCGCTCGCGACGAAGTGGTTCGGCAAGCAGTAACGCGACAGACCTTACCGGAGAGGAGTAACCGATGACGCTCGATTTTTCGCCCGTGTGGGCAGGCTGGGAAGCACTCGCAACCGGCGCTGCGACGACTATCGAAGTCACGGCTTGTTCGCTCGTACTGGGCTGCGTGCTGGGCCTGTTAGTCGGAATTGGCAGGCTCGCGCCGCAGCGCCGCGTGGTCTATGGCATCTGCACCGCCTATCTCACGTTCATACGCGGTACGCCCTTGCTCGTGCAGCTTTTCATCCTGTTCTTCGGGCTGCCGCAGTTCGGCATCATGCTGCCCGCGTTTGCTTGCGGCGTGCTCGGACTCGGCGTTTATAGCGGCGCGTATGTGTCGGAGATCGTGCGCGGTTCGATTCAATCGGTGGATCGCGGGCAGATGGAAGCCGCAAGATCGCTTGGGATGCCTTATCGAATGTCGATGCGCAAGGTGATCTTGCCGCAAGCGTTCGTGCGCATGATTCCGCCGCTTGGCAATGAGTTTATTGCATTGATCAAGAACTCGGCGCTGGTCTCCTTGCTGACGATCAACGACCTGATGCACGAGGGCGAGAAGATCATCAGCGTGTCGTACCGGTCGCTGGAGGTGTATATCGTAATCGCGTTTATCTACCTGATTCTGACGAGCGCGACGTCACTGGCATTGCGCAAGACAGAAAAAACGCTGCGTGCCGACGGGAGAGTCTGATCATGAGCACAACCCTCAAAGAGCCTATTGTTTCAGTCAGGCAACTGGCGAAGTCGTTCGGGTCCAACCGTGTGTTGAACGGTATCGATATGGACGTCCAGCCCTCTCAGGTGATCGTGGTGATCGGGCCAAGCGGTTCGGGAAAGAGCACGTTCCTGCGCTGTTTGAATGGACTGGAAACGGCCGAAGAGGGCACGGTCCGGATCTGCGGCCATGCGCTAGTTGACAACGGCCGGATGATCGATGAAAACGGCCTGAACCGGATCCGAAAGGACGTCGGCATGGTGTTTCAATCGTTCAACCTGTTCCCGCACCTGACCGTGCTGCAGAACGTCACGCTCGCGCCGCGTTCGCTAGCTCGCGTGAGCGCGGCGGAAGCTGACGCAGAAGCGCGCGCGCTGCTGGCGAAGGTCGGGCTCGGTCATAAGGCCGATGTATATCCGGGCACTTTGTCTGGTGGACAAAAGCAGCGCGTGGCGATTGCACGGGCGCTTGCAATGCATCCGCAAGTCATGCTCTTCGATGAACCCACATCCGCGCTCGATCCCGAACTGGTCGGTGAAGTACTGCAGGTCATGCAGGCGCTGGCGAGCGAAGGCATGACCATGCTGATCGTCACGCATGAGATGAACTTTGCGCGCGATGTGGCGGACACGATCGTGGTGATGGACCATGGCAGCGTGATCGAGGCGGGACCGCCGGAACAGATTTTCGGGGCGCCGCGCGAAGCTCGCACACGCAGCTTCTTGCAAGCGGTCTTGTCGCGCGAACAAGCGGCTTGAGCGGAAGCGCCAAGGCCTCAGGATGCGCCGGACTCGGCCGGCCAGGGCCACCGGCTAAAGCGCGATTCCGGCGTAGGTTCGTCTGACGGTGCGGGCAGCCCTTCGGCAAACCACGCGACCTCGGCTCTACGCTCACTGACATAACGCGCCCACCCTTCCGCGTTTCCTGCAAAAAGATCGTGCTGCACCGTCGATGCCAGCAATGCCCGGTTGAGGTCTTGATCGAGGAGCGTTTTCGGCCACAGGAAAAACGCGGCGGTCGCGCGTTCGTTCACCTGTTGCGGGGTCATGGCGGCATCGAGATATCCGAGCCACGTGAAAGTGGCAAGCGAGTCCTCGCGCGCTATTGCATCGCCGAGTGTGGCGTATCGCTGGCCGCCACGCGACAAGCACGACAGCGCCTCCAGCACATCGCCCAGATGCAGCAATAGCGCACGTCGTTCATAAGCATCTTTCATAACATCTCCAGATTCATGGGTCCGCGCCGATCCGTTCAAGAACAAATTAAAGATATCGGCGCACTCGCGGACGCTTGTGTCATTCGTCAGTACGAAGGGAGCATGAAGCGGTCCAGCATACGGTCACGACCGTTCGTACCTACATCGTCAACCGTCCGCTCCGAGCTTCTGAAAGCTCAGGCGATAATCATTCGGCGACACGCCCAGGCGTTGCCTGAACACAATTCGCATGCGGTCCGCCGTGCCGAAACCGCACTCATACGCGATCGTTTTCAATGGCGTCGCGCTGCTTTCCAATGCGTTTCGTGCTGCATCAATACGTGCTTGCTCCACGAAATCATGTGGCGTCACGCTCGTTGCCTCAACAAACGCCCGCGCGAAATTGCGCTCGCTCATGCCCGCGATCTGCGCAAGTTTTTCAACCGTCATCCGTTCGCCGATATGCTCCATCACGTAGGCTTGCACCTTCGCGGCCGGCGAGGTTTCATCGGCGGGCGCACTCAAATACGGGCTGAATTGCGACTGACCGCCGCGACGCTGCGCAAATACCACCAGACGTTTGGCGACAGCGAGCGCGATCCGCGGCCCGTGGTCTTCAGCGACCAGCGAGAGAGCAACATCGATCCCCGCCGTCACGCCCGCCGATGTCACCAGGCTGCCGTCGCGAATATGAATACGGTCGAGCTCAACGCGGGCCAGCGGAAATTGCCGTGCGAGTTGTGGCGCATTTTGCCAGTGCGTCGTGACATGACGGCCATCGATCAGACCGGCGTGACCCAGCGCGAACGCGCCAGTGCAGATAGAACCGTAGCGCTCGCAACGGGAAGCCACGTCACGCAGCCACGTGCTCAGGCGCAAATCGGGGGGATCGAAAGGCAGCCCGGGACCGCCCGCCACGAGGGCGACGTCGTAATGCTGCTGCGGCGCGTCACAAGTAACGTCCGCCAGCATTCGCGTGCCGTTGGACGCGCGCACGGGCACGTTTTCCGCGCTGACCACTGTGATTGCGTAGCCTTCGCCCGGCTCGACGAAACCATTCGCTTCGGCGAATACATCGAGTGGACCGGCGACATCGAGCGCCTGCACTTGCGGAAAAATCGCGATGGCGACGCTACGCATTACGTCTTTCTCCAGTTCCAGGCAATTGATTGCGATCCCATGCGAAAGGGCCAATTTTTCAAGCATTTCACGCACTTGGCAGGAGACGCCGTGCGGTTGGCAGACTTCGACGGACCCATTGCATTGCGGCCGCGGCGACGTCCGGCGACACTGAATTCGTCGTCAACACCCTTTCGTTTCTCCCGATGACCCGCTTCGGACAGCGCATTTTAGCAAGCTGTTCGCGACAACAAGCGCGACATCGAGGACAGCCCAACATTCAAGGAGCATTCAACATGACCACCACCATCGCCGGCATCCACATTCCCGACAGCGCCATGGCGCGCGCCGCCACCGAACTCGTCCGCGATACCGAGCCGGACCTGCTCTATAACCACTCGCGCCGCGTGTTCCTGTTCGGCGCGCTGACCGGCGAGCGTCGCAAACTCGCCTACGACGCGGAATTGCTTTACATCGGCGCGATGTTCCATGACATGGGCCTGATCGATGCGTACAGCAGCACGACTGATCGCTTCGAAGTGGACGGTGCAAACGCCGCACGCGACTTCCTGAAGGGTTACGGCATTAACGAGCACGACATAGAACAAGTGTGGGATTCGATCGCATTGCACACGACGCCGGGCATTCCGCAGCACAAGAAGCCGGTGGTCGCGCTGGTTACGGCGGGCGTGGAGATGGACGTGCTCGGACTCGCCTACGATGAATTCACGGAGTCGCAGCGCAAGCAGGTTATCGCCGTGCATCCGCGTGAGGTGAATTTCAAGGAAGGGATCATCGATGCGTTCGCTCACGGCACGATCAAAAAGCCCGAGACCACGTTCGGCAACGTGAAAGCGGATGTCCTCGCGCTCAAGGACCCCACGTACAAGCGCCTGAATTTCTGCAGCCTGATCCTGAGTTCGTCGTGGAATGACAGCGCGGCCGGCTGCGCTCATTGCAGCGATCCGGCGCATAACCACCAGTGATTCGGCGAGTCTGAATGGAGCCTGAGTGGCCGCGCCTCTACTGGAGCGGCCTGTTTATCGCTAAAACAGATAAGCGTATGGGATTTGGTTCGTTGACGTTGTAGTCAGGGGATTCTAGATTCGGGGTCTAAGCAGGGTTTTTGCGGCGTATTCTCTTGGTACGTCTTGCCGCTTCACCTCAGCGTTCCCGCCCCGAATTGAATTGACGAGTCCCGCGTGACAACCTTATCCCCGCACCAGACCATCGAAATCACACCGTTTGAAGGCGCGCCGCTGGGCGCTGAAGTGACAGGTCTCGACCTGAGTCAGCCCCTTGCCGACAACGATTTCAAGCGCATTCATCAAGCCCATCTCGATCATCACGTGGTCGTGTTCCGCGACCAGCGCATCACGCCCGACCAGCAAATCAGCTTCAGCCGCCGTTTCGGTCCGCTGCAAATCCACGTGCTGCGCCAGTTCCAGTTGACCGGTCACCCGGAGATTCTGATTGTCTCGAACGTGCTCGAAGACGGCAAACCGATCGGTCTCGGCGACGCCGGGCATTTCTGGCATTCGGATCTTTCATACAAGGAAACACCGAGCCTCGGTTCCTTGCTGCATGCGCAGGAATTGCCGGCCGAAGGCGGCGACACGCTGTTCGCCAACATGCATCTGGCATGGGACACGCTGCCGCAAGCACTGCGCGACGCCGTAAAGGGACGCTCGGCCGAGCACACCTATCTGGCGAAATACGCTGAACTGCAAAAGCGCAGCCCGTGGCGCCCCAACCTGTCAGCCGAACAGATCGCGGAAGTAAAACCGGTTGTACATCCGATCGTGCGCACGCATCCGGAAACGGGCCGCAAGGCGCTGTTCGTCAGTGAGCACTTCACCACGCACGTGATCGGCTTGCCGGAAGACGAGAGCCGCGACCTGCTGCAGGCCCTCTTCGAACACAGCGTTCGCGATGAACACATCTACCGCCATGTCTGGCGCGAACACGACCTCGTGTTCTGGGACAACCGCTCGCTCATGCACCTTGCAGCGGGCACGCCGGATCATCTGCGCAGAAAGATGTATCGAACGACGATTGAAGGCGATACGCCGTTCTGAGGGGTCAAGCGCCCTGTCTTAAATCAAACTCCAAAAAAAATCTCTTCGGACTTTCAATGCCGCTTTCGCTCTTCTTTCGGCGGGGACCCGGGGGTTCCCGTTCATCGCTGCGCTCGTTCACTGCCGCGTTCCTCTCCGTCTCCGTTGCCCTCTCGTCGTTTGCGGCACCCGCGCCCGCGCGCGCCGAGGGCACGCTCCGTATCGCGGAGCAGTTCGGCGTGGTGTATCTGCTGCTGAACGTTGCGCGTGACCAAAAATTGATCGAACAGGAAGGCAAGAAAGCCGGTGTCGATATCAAGGTGGACTGGCTGAAGTTATCGGGTGGCGCGGCAATCAACGACGCGCTGTTGTCCAATTCCATCGACATCGCGGCTGCAGGCGTCGGCCCGTTGATGACGATCTGGGACCGGACGCACGGCAAGCAGAATGTGAAGGGCGTAGCCTCGCTGGGCAATCTGCCGTACTTCCTGGTATCGAATAATCCGAACGTGAAAACCATCGCGGATTTCACGGAGAAGGACCGCATTGCAGTGCCGGCGGTATCGGTGTCGGTGCAATCGCGCGTGCTGCAATTCGCTGCCGCGAAGCGTTGGGGCGACAAGGACTACGATCGTCTCGACAAGCTGACGCAAGCAGTGCCGCACCCCGATGCCGCCGCCGCGATCATTGCCGGCGGGACGGAAATCACCGGGCACTTCGGCAATCCGCCGTTCCAGGAACAGGAACTGGCGGGCAATCCGAAAGCCCATATCGTGCTGAATTCCTACGATGTCCTCGGCGGTCCCGGCTCGTCCACCGTGCTCTACGCGACAGAAAAATTCCACGATAACAATCCTAAGACGTATCACGCGTTCATCGCGGCGCTTGCCGATGCCGCGCGTTTCGTCGCAGCGAATCCAGAAGCGGCTGCCGATATCTATATCCGCGTGAACAACGCCAGGATCGACCGCAAGCTGCTGATCGGGATCATCAAGAACCCGGATACGCAGTTCAAGATCGCGCCGCAAAACACCCTTGGGCTTGCCCAGTTCATGTACCGGGTCGGCGCGATCAAGAATCAGCCGAAGACATGGCAAGACTATTTCTTCGCCGATCCGGCCCTTGGGAACGGTAGCTGAATCCGCCTGCTGCATGGCTGCGTGTCATGAACGCCCGCGACGCAGCGGGCGTTTTTTTGACCCTCGCTCCAACATCCGATTGCGGCAATCAAACGGCAAAACCGTCGCTTATGCGTCGGCGTGTTTTGAATATGCCCAATGATTGGTTCACGCGCGCGTGCCGCCCCGCTATGGTCGTGTTTTATGCACGAATGCACAGCCATGGCCGCCAACCCTACCGTTCTATATCCGCCGCCCGGGAGCCGCGATGCTCCCGCGACGAGCGCGAAGCTTCTCACCGTCGATAACGTCAGCCTCGAGTACCGCACCCGCGAGCGCATCGTGCGCGCGACGCATGAAGTCAGCTTCGACGTGTACGGCGGCGACCGCTTCGTGCTGCTCGGCCCATCGGGTTGCGGAAAGTCGACGCTGCTGAAAGCGGTCGCGGGTTTTATCGAACCGACTGCTGGCACCATCCGTATCGACGACAAAATCGTGCGAGGTCCCGGCACTGATCGCATTGTCGTATTCCAGGAATTCGATCAGTTGCCGCCATGGAAAACCGTGCTGCAAAACGTGACCTTTCCATTGCGTGTCGCGAAGAAACTGAGCCGTGCGGAAGCCCGCGAACGGGCCCTGCACTTCCTGGATAAAGTGGGCCTCACCGCTTTCGCCGATGCTTACCCGCACACACTTTCCGGTGGCATGAAACAGCGCGTGGCGATCGCTCGCGCACTCGCGATGCAACCCCGCGTGCTGCTGATGGACGAGCCGTTCGCCGCGCTCGATGCGCTCACGCGCCGCAAGATGCAGGAGGAACTGCTGCGCTTGTGGGAAGAGGCGAGTTTCACGCTGCTGTTCGTCACGCACTCGATTGAAGAAGCGTTGATTGTCGGCAACCGGATATTGCTGTTGACGCCGCATCCCGGCCGCGTGCGCGCCGAATTGAACAGCCATCAATTCACCAAGGACAGCTCGGGGCGCAACGACTTTCAGCAAAGCGTTGCGCGCATTCATCGGCTGCTGTTTGAAGACACGGAGGTGGCTCAATGAGCACGCCGACCATTCCCTCGTTCGACGCTGCCGCGCTCGCGCCACCGGTTCGCGAAGAATACGAACGCATTCCCGAACCGCTGCAGGATGTCGCCGTGGAGGCGCCGTTACCGTTCGGCAAGCGGCTCTCAAATCAGACGTGGTTGCGCAAGACGTTGATCGCCCTGGTGCTGATCGGAATCTGGGAAGTGGCCGCGCGTGCGGTTGGCAACGACCTGCTGCTGCCTACCTTCACCGACACATTGATTGCGTTCGTGCAGGGCATCTGGTCGGGCGAACTCATCGCCAAAACGGCGATCTCCCTGTCCGTGCTGTTGCGAGGGTATCTGCTCGGCGTGGCGCTCGCATTTGTGTTGACATCGCTTGCTGTGTCCACGCGCTTTGGCCGCGACCTGCTGTCCATGTTGACCGCCATGTTCAACCCGTTGCCGTCCATTGCGCTGCTGCCACTGGCGTTGTTGTGGTTCGGCCTGGGCACAGGCAGCCTGCTGTTCGTGCTGGTGCATTCGGTGCTGTGGCCGCTCGCGTTGAACACCTATTCCGGCTTTCAATCGGTACCGGAAACGCTGCGCATGACCGGCCGCAACTACGGACTGAAGGGGCTTCGGCATGTACTGCTGATCCTGGTCCCCGCAGCCTTGCCTTCGATCCTCGCCGGGCTTCGCGTGGGCTGGGCGTTTGCATGGCGAACGTTGATCGCCGCGGAACTGGTATTCGGCGCCAGCTCCGGAAATGGCGGTCTCGGCTGGTACATCTTTCAGAACCGTAACGAGCTATATACGGATCGCGTATTTGCGGGATTGGCAGCGGTGATCGTGATCGGTCTGGTCGTCGAGCACCTTGTCTTCGATACCTTCGAACGGCTTACGGTTCGTCGATGGGGTGTGCAGCGTTAGAGGGGCTCGGACCGCGAACGAGCTCAAAAAAAGCCCGCCGGGGCGAACCTTGGCGGGCTGAATTCAAAACACGCTTCTAGAATAGATTAACCGGGACATTAACCATCAAACGATAAACGTCGCTACTGGAATCCGAGTAGTACGTGCCGCCGTGATGATGCATGTAATAGAACTTTGCAGTCGTTCCCTTCAGCTTTCCAGAGCCGAACGTATAAGACGGGATCACACCAAATTCGTAATGGGTGCCATGGACCGGCTCACCATTCTTCCAGTAGAGATCATGCAGTGAGTTCGACGGATCGGCGTATCGATTCGCCATGTCCGACGCATCCGCACCCCAGCCATACGCCGTCCACGCGGTCACTTTCAAACCCGGAACACCGTAACGGCTCATGTTGACCGTATAGCTGAGCGAAAGGGATTTTTCGTGCGGCGCGTTGTAATCAACGTCGAGCGAATTCGCCAGATAATCACCCGCCGATTGCCCGACATAATCGAAGAACTGATTGCTCGCGATCTGCTGGAATCCGACCGCTACCGTATGCGCGTTGTGCGTACCCGAGAGCATCAAGCTATACGCGTGATTATTGATGGACCCTTCGCGACTCTGCCCCACGTCATGCGTGTAGTAATAGGTCAGCCCGCCTGTCCAGCGAATCTGCGATGGATCTCCAATACTGTGCGAGAGCGAAAGATAATATTGATCCCACACATTTTCCGCGCGGCTGCCGTATAACGACACGGCCGTATCGTCATTGGGCGTGTAGTCACCGCCTGCGAACGTGAAGCGGCTGAAGTGAGTCCCGCCGTATTCGGTCGACAACGACGAGACGCTGGTCTGGCCTCGCGCCAGCACCGCGTCCACGCTCCCCGCCTTGAGCGTCAGGTTCTTGATCTCGTCGCTCGCAAGAGAAACACCCCGGTACGTTGGCGGCAATGCGCGGTTATCGTGGGGAACGAGAAAGGGATTATCGAATAACTGTTGACCATATTTAACAACTGTATTCGATACCCGCGCTTTCACGTCCCACACGCCCGGGTAGGTCCAGGCGAGCTGATTTTGACCACTTTGCCCATCGTGATTCAAATGCACGCGGTTACCGGCGCCTTGTCCGCCATTCAGCTTGAACGCGCTGAACAGCGAGGCGTCGAAACCTACACCAAATAACCCGCGCGTATACCCCGATTCAAACACCGCCTGATTACCAAGAATCGATGCGTCCTTCTTCTGAATGCCTACTCCTTCGAGGTGTTCGGTATAACTGCGAAACAAAAGATTGAAATGTGAATCTTCGATAAACCCCTGAGACTTCGACTGATTACTGATCGGCGCGTCCGCTTCGGAATTCGGTGGAGAACTAGGCGGCGCCTCGGTATGCCGTGTTGAAACATCATCATCGTCCGCAAAAGCGGGCAGGGTCGGCGAAATCAAACCAGTGAAAACAATTAGAGATAGAGCGATCGAGCGCTTTTGTTGTTTCATTTGCTTGTCTCTTAATTCTTATGGGCAGCGAGTAAAGGACCGATGGCCGTTCTCATATATTTTCAGCGCGAGCGAGAGCACACGCCGAGGTCGGAACGACTCACCGGAGGGTTGTGACGGCAGGAACTACGGGAAACACAGGGACTACGGGTACTACAGGGACTAAGGGGACGACGAAAGTTTCTCGATTGGCCGAACGACTCCCTGGCTTCCGTTAAGAACGGAGGCCATCGGCCCTGCCAGGGGTGTCGAATCGGCGGTTAAATCAGGCGCTTGATCGGGAAACAATCAAGCAAAAAATCAGGCCAGCAAGCAGGCTGCAGCGACTCCATGTTCAAGCGTGCGCAGCGGTGGCACTTCGACCGAACAACGCGCCTCCGCTATAGGACAACGGGTGTGAAAGACGCAACCCGTTGGAGGATTGATCGGACTGGGGATATCGCTGGACAGGATCTGCACGACCTTCGTCCGTTCGATAGCCGGATTCGGCACCGGCACCGCCGATAGCAACGCGCGCGTGTACGGATGCCGCGGACGCGCATAGAGCGAACGTTTGTCGGCGAGCTCCATGACGTGGCCGAGATACATGACCATGACGCGATCCGAGATGTGTTTGACCACGGCCAGATCGTGCGCGATAAAAATCAGCGCGAGCTTCATTTCCTGCTGCAAGGACTTGAGCAAGTTGACGATCTGCGCCTGGATCGAAACGTCGAGCGCCGACACCGGTTCGTCGCAGACGATCAGCTTCGGCTCCACGATCAACGCACGTGCAATCCCGATACGCTGGCATTGCCCACCCGAAAATTCGTGCGCGTAGCGGTTGATCATCTGCTCGCGCAAGCCGACCTTCGCCATCATCGCGCGCACCCGCTGGTTCATTTCGTCCTTCGACATGCCCGGCCGATGTTCGCGCAACGGCTCCGCAATGATCTGCCCCACCGTCATGCGTGGATCGAGCGAAGCAAGCGGGTCCTGGAAGATCATCTGAATGTCGGCGCGCACGCTGTGCCACTCCTTCGTCGTGGCGCCGCTGAGATCCTTGCCCATCCACACGATTTCACCCTGCGTAGCGGGTATGAGATTGAGGATGGCGCGTGACAGCGTTGACTTGCCGCAGCCCGATTCACCGACCACGCCGAGCGTCTCACCGGCCTTCAGATCGAAACTCACGCCGTCCACGGCCTTCAGCGTGCGCGACGGCGCCCACGGCAACTTGCTCTTCGCCTTGACGTTGAAATGAACCCGGACGTCACGTACTGACAGGATGGTTTGCTCAGACATGGGCCACCTCGTGCAACGACTTCATCTCTTCGACCGGGCGATTGCAGGCGCGCAGCCAGGTGGTGTCGCCGCCGAACGATTCGAGCGGCGGGACTGCTTCAGCGCACCGCTGGCTTGCATCTATGCAGCGCTCCTGGAACGGACATCCCGACGGTGGATGCGCCATGTTTGGCGGGTTGCCCGGAATGCCGACTAGCGGCGCGTCGCTCTGGTCGAGCCGCGGCAATGCGCGCAGCAAACCGATGGTATAGGGATGCGAAGGACGCGCGAACAGGTTGTCTGCATTGCACTGTTCCATCACGCGGCCGCCGTACATGACCATGACCTGTTCGCACAGACCGGCGACCACGCCGAGGTCATGGGTGATCAGCACGATCGCCGTGCCGAAGTCGTGTTGCAGGTTGCGCAGGAGCTGAAGGATCTGCGCCTGGACGGTGACGTCGAGCGCGGTGGTCGGTTCGTCGGCAAACAGCACTTGCGGCTCGCACAGCAGCGCCATGGCGATCATCACGCGCTGGCGCATGCCGCCGGACAGTTCATGCGGGTATTGATCAATTCGATGCGCGGCTTCGGGAATGCGCACCGCTTCCAGCATTTCGATTGAGCGCTTCTTCGCGGCGCGGCGCGTCATGTTCTTGTGCAGCTCAAGCACTTCCGTCATCTGGCGTTCGATTGTCAGATACGGATTCAGCGACGTCATGGGGTCCTGGAAGATCATGGAAAGCTTGTTGCCGCGAATGCGGTTCAGCTTCTTCGCCGGCATGGTCAGCAGGTTCTCACCCTGATAGATCGCACTGCCCTTTGCACGGCCGTTCGTCGCCAGCAGCCCGAGCATGGAGAGCACGCTCTGGCTCTTGCCCGAACCCGATTCGCCGACAATGCCCAGCGTGCTGCCTTCCTCCAGGTCAAAACTGACGCCGTTGACTGCGCGGACCACGGCGTCGGGCGAGTCGAAGGCGACTTCCAGATTATTTACCTTGAGCAGTGACATGGTGCTTACCGATCCTTCGGGTCGAGCGCGTCGCGCAGACCGTCGCCAACAAAGTTGATGCAATACAGCGTTACCGACAACAACGCCGCCGGGAACAGGAGGATCCAGGGTGCCGTTTCCATCACGCCAACGCCATCCTGAATCAGCACGCCCCAACTGGTCATGGGCTCCTGAACGCCGAGTCCAAGAAACGATAGCACGGACTCCGTAAGAATAACGCCAGGAACCGTAACCGTTGTGTAAATAGCGACAATGCCGAGCAGGTTCGGAACGATGTGCCGCAGGATGATGCCGCTGGTAGAAACGCCAATAGCACGCGCCGCTTCGATGTATTCCTTGGAGCGGATGGCGAGCGTCTGGCCACGTACGACACGCGCCATGTCCATCCACGAAAACACGGTAATGGTAAGTACCACGAGGTAAAACTCGCGACCGAGCAGCGTGACCATCAGGATGGCGATCAGCAGGTACGGGATTGCGTACATCATGTCGACAATACGCATCATGGCGTTGTCCACGCGGCCGCCGACGAAGCCCGCAATCGCGCCCCACACAATGCCGAGCGTGACGGACGTCAGCGTGGCGAGCCCGCCGATCATCAGCGAGACGCGGCCGCCAATCAGGCAGCGCACGAGCAGGTCGCGGCCGGTATCGTCGGTGCCAAACAGGTGCCAGTTGGCAAACGTTGGCGTGGAACTCATCATGTTCCAGTCGGTGGAATCGAAGGCGTTCGGCAGCAGCATGGGGCCGATCGCACAGGCCAGCGTGATCAGCAGCAGGATCACGAGACTGGCCACGGCGGCCTTGTTGCGCGCAAAGCGCATCCGGGCGTCCTGCCAGGGACTGCGGCCTGCCACCGGCACGGCCAGCACGCTCTCGAGCGCGGGGACGAGCGTTCCTTGTTTCATTACGGACCTCATGCTGGTTGACTCATTATTTCAGTAGCGGATTTTCGGATCGAGCCACGCATAGGCGAGATCGACCAGCAGATTGAGCAGGACCGCGACCACCGTCACCAGCACGACCAGTCCCAGCACGAGCGTGTAATCACGATTGGCCGCACCGTTCACGATCAGCTTGCCGATTCCCGGCAACGAAAACACGGACTCGGTCACCACTGCTGCCGTAATAGAGCCGATCGCGAGCGGACCGATCACCGACACCACGGGAATCATGGTCGGCCGCAGCGCATGGCGCAGCACGACCGTCCAGCGCGACAAGCCCTTGGCGTAAGCGGTTCGAATGTAGTTGGTGTTCATCACTTCGATCAGGCTGCCGCGGGTCACGCGCCCCACGGTCGCCACGTTGATGATGGTGAGCAGCGCGATGGGCAGCACCATGTAGCGCACATGAAAGCCGTTCCAGCCGCCGGCAGGCAGCCATTTCAGCAGGATGGCGAACACGAGGATCAGCACTGGTCCGATCACGAACGAAGGGAACGCACTCCCCGCGTTGCCTATGATCATCAGCAGGTAATCCGCCGGGCTGTTGCGATACAGCGCGGCGACAATGCCGAGCACCACACCGAACACAATAGCGAGCACCATCGATACACCGCCAATAGTCAGCGACACCGGCAATGCACGCAGGACGAGGTCGTTGACGCTCCAGTCGGCGTATCGAAACGATGCCCCCAGGTCGCCGTGCAGCAAACTGTTGAGATACAGCAAATACTGCTTCCACAGCGGCTCGCCAAGATGGTATTTCGCCTGCAAGTTGGCGAGCACCTCGGCGGACACCTTGCGTTCACCGTCGAACGGGCCGCCCGGCGTAGCGTGCAGCAGCAGATAGCACACTGTAATAACAATCAGCAGCGTAGGCACTGTCAACAGCACGCGCCTCAACGTATAAGACCACATGGGACATCTCTCCTGGCGGCGCCGTGACCAAGCACGTCACGGCAACCGCCTCTTGCTGTTTGCTGGATAGGTTTGGCAGGCCGGCGTGGTGCTCAATGCGCCACGATATACATGTCCTTGCTGCGATAACGGTCCATCGGATTCTTCACCGAATATCCGCCCACATAGCTTTTTACCAACCGGACCGTGGTGTATTGCAGCAGCGGCAGGATCGGATAGTCGTCCATCACCAGCTTCGCGGCCTGCGTTTGCAACTGCGTGCGCTTAACCTGGTCCGTGGTTTCGTTCGCTTCTTTGATCAGCGCGTCGGCCTTGGGATTGCAATTGCCGCTGTCGTTCTGGTCCGAACCGCACTGCACGAGCTGCAGGAACGTGGTCGCGTCGTTATAGTCCGCGACCCAGCCGTTACGTGCGATCTGGTAGTCGCCGGTATGACGCTTCTTCAGCAGCACCTTGAATTCCATTGCATCGATCTGGGTGTCAAGACCGAGCTTCGTTTTCCACTCGGAGGCCGCAAAAATAGCCATTTTCTTGTGATAGTCGCTGGTGTTCAGCGCGAAGTGCAGCGTCGTGCCCGGCTTTACGCCTGCTTGCGCGAGGAGCTTTTTCGCTTCGTCGACGCGCTTGTCCATCGGCCATGTGGACCAGTCGTAGGCCGTCACGTCAGCACCCTTCACGCCTTTCACGATAACCCCATACGCGGGAATCTGACCGTCCGCGGTCACGCGTTGCGCGAGGATATCGCGGTCAATCACCATGGAAAGCGCCTGACGCACGCGCACGTCCTTGAGCAACGGGTCCTTGTTGTTGAACGAGTAGTAGCGCAGTCCGAGCATGGGTGCGATCTTCATGTCGGCGGCAAACTGCTGCTTGTATTTCGGGTACATGCCGGACGGCAATTGATACACCCAGTCGTTGTCGCCCGACTGGAACAGCTTGATGTCCGTGGTCTCGCTTTCGACCGGAAGGTACGTCACTTGCGACAACTGCACGTGGGCTGCGTCCCAGTATTGCGGGTTACGCGCCAGCACGAGCTTGTTGTTCACCTGCCAGTCCTTGAGCATGAAAGCGCCGTTGCTTACGAGCTTGCCGGGCTTGGTCCAGTCCTTGCCGTACTTGTCGACGGCGGCTTTGTTCAGCGGACCCAGGTTCGTATTCGACATCAGTTCCGGGATGAACGACACCGGATAAGGCGTCTTGATCTCGACCGTGTACGGGTCGATTGCGCGTACGCCCAGCGTGTCCGGCGACTTCTTGCCCGCCACGATGTCAGCACCGTTCAGCAAGAAGATGCCAAACGTATTGGCGTACGGCGAAGCAATCTTCGGGTCGACCAGACGCTGGCATCCGTACACGAAATCGCCCGCGACAACCGGCTCGCCGTTCGACCACTTCGCATTCTTTCGCAGATGGAAGATCCACGTGGTTGCATCCTTCTGCTCCCATTTTTCCGCTACGCCCGGCACGACGGTGCCGTCGGCATCGGTTGCGGTCAGCCCTTCGAACAGATCGCGCGTGACGTTGTTGGACGGCACGCTCTCGGCCAGGTTCGGATCGAGCGTCTCGACCTCGGACGCGTTGTTGCGCACCAGTTCCTGCTTGGCCGCGAGCTGCACGCCGGGCGGCACGATAGCCGCATGAGCCAGATGAACGGTGCTTGCAGCTGCAACGCAGACACTCGCGGCAATGACGGTGAGCCACTTGCTGGAAACGCGGCGATCGACAGCATCGCCCGGCCGATAAAACGCGTCAACGCGGGTGCTACGGGCAACACGAACTGCAAACAACGTCATGGGAATCCTTATTATTTATCTGTTCATCAAGCACTCAGCGCTGGAGCATAAGGGCTTTTGACCCTGCGCAACATGGCGATGCGTGCCGTTATGTGTAGCTATTAGTCGCTATGTACCGCGGTTCGCGTGCCGAAGCAGACGAACGGCGGCCAGCATCTTAGCCCACCTAACATTTCACTTTCGAATCTACCGTTCGAGGATCGGCATTGTGTGCGTCGCCTCTCGCGCATTCGATTCCTTCTTAACCTCTCACCTTCAATCAGCTTCAAAAAACTTTACACATATCGTACGAACCAACGGCGGAACCGAGTTCGCCGGGAGTATTTCAGAGCAATAAAGTGGAATCCACTCACATGTGGTTATAGGCCATGTGTTTTGGGTATAGGTTCGCGCCGCTCGCTTCCCACTTACGCTTTATCTACGCGCGCGTGGCCGTAAATCAGCAGGCACCTTTAGTTCGCGCTACCATCGGCGTCCTTGAGATTCATGCAGGGTGATTCAATACAATGATCCGTTTTCGCCAGATAGAAGCTTTCCGCTCGTTGATCATGACGGGTACCAGCGTAGGTGCAGCGCGAGCGCTGCACGTCACTCAGCCGGCGATCAGCCGCCTGATCGCCGATTTAGAGGCTGACCTCGGTTTTAGCCTGTTCAGCCGCATAGGCGGGCGCTTGAATCCGACAAACGCCGGGTTGCGCTTTTTTAAGTCGGTCGAAGAGAACTTCCTGGGACTTGAACGCCTGAAGCAAGTCGCCGAAATCATTCGCGACGAGGCGTCCGAAGGACTGACCGTTGCCTGCTTGCCGGTGCTTGCAAGCACCTTGCTGCCGCCTATCCTGGCCGACTTCGTCGAACGCCATCCGGGTGTGCCCATTCGTGTCGATTCCGTAAAAGTCCCGGAGGTGCTGACGATCCTGCAAAACCATAAGGCCGATGTCGCCATCAGCCAGGCGTTTGCAACCGTTGCGGGGATCGAGGTGGAAAAGTTGCTGCACGCGCGGGCGCAGTGCGCAATGCCGGCCTCGCATCGGCTGGCGAAGAAAAAAACCGTGCGCGCACAGGATCTTCGCGGCGAACGCATCATCGGCTGGCTGCCGAATTCAAGGCAACCTTATGCGGCCGAGCAATCGTTGTTCGCAGCCGGCGAAGACCGGGCAAACTACACCGTGATGACCGATACCGCACACACGCGTTATGCGATGGTCGCGGGTGGTCTGGGTATCTCGATCGTCGAACCGTTCGCGGCGAAGGTGTGGCGCGCGCATGGCGTGGTCGTGCGGCCGTTCGATGCCGCGATCGAATATGAATACGTGCTGTCGTATCCGAGCAGCGGTATACGCTCGGATCTGGTCGCTTCGTTCCGCGAGTCGGTACTGCGTGTTGTGGCAACGTACGACCTTGACGAAGCACCCGCATCCGTGGGCGTCGAGGCCTGACGAACGACGCGGGCGTTGGGCCTTGTGCAAGCGCTTTGTGTCTGCTTCATGCCGTCAGCCTGACGGCGAGACACTATCGATCAAGGTCCCGGTCACCTCCCGTGGCCGAACGAATCCCGCAACCGGATGGATCGTGCAATTTGCTTCCCTGCACGCCGGGCCATCACGGCCCGGCTCCGGATGAAGCACGGGCTTCCCACCCTTTCGGAATCAATTACGCCCGTGGTATAAGCCCCGGAGCGACTCCGCCTAGGCCCTTCGCCCGAAAAGGCGACGGCGCAAGACTCGGGGCAAGACTCGGGGCAAGACTGTTACCCACGCGCGCACCCATTTTCAGGAGGATCCAAAGATGTCCATGAAGAAGTCCGTGAGTTCACTGCATCGGACACGTCCGTTCGCACTTGGAACGCTCGCTGCTGCAACATTTTCGCTCTCGCTCGGGTTTGTCGAAAGCACGCCCGCTTACGCAAAAGTCGCAGCCCAACCCGCAGTCCTGACGGCTTCAGCTGTAGCAGTCGCCGATAAGTTCGCAGCCGACGCCGCCGAACAGGTCCTCAAGGAAGGCGGCAATGCCGTCGATGCAGCCGTTGCGATCGCCTTCACGCTGGCGGTGACGTATCCGGAAGCGGGCAACCTGGGTGGCGGCGGTTTCATGACGCTCTACGTGGATCATCGTCCGTACTTCCTCGACTATCGTGAGCGCGCCCCGATTGCAGCCACGAAGAACATGTATCTCGACGACAAAGGCGAAGTCATCAAGGGCATGAGCCTGTACGGGTATCGCGCAGTCGGCGTGCCGGGCACGGTGTCGGGCATGTGGGAAGCACAGAAGCGCTTTGGCAAGCTGAAATGGAAACAGGTCGTCGCGCCCGCGATCAAGTACGCGCAAGACGGCTTTGAAGTCAGCGACCAGTTGCAGGAACGCAAGGACGCCGCATCGAAGGACTTCGCCGGCAAGACCAATTTCGACAGTTACTTCGGAACCCTGAATAAAAGCGTGAACTTCAAGCAGCCGGAACTGGCTGCCACGCTTCAACGTATCTCGGACAAGGGTGCGAAGGGTTTTTATGAAGGCCAGACGGCGGACTTGATCTCGACGGCCATGGCGGGTCACGGCTTGATCACGTCGCAGGACCTGAAGGAATACAAGGCGGTCTGGCGGCAGCCGGTGCTCGCGAGCTGGAACGGTTATAGAGTCATCACCGCGCCGCCGCCGAGTTCCGGCGGTATCGGTCTTGTTCAGTTGCTGAAGATGAAGGCCGACCTCAAGGACAAATATGCCAACGTCCCGCTCAATTCCGCGCAATACATTCACCTGACCGCGGAAATTGAGAAGCGCGTGTTCGCGGATCGCGCCCAGTATCTTGGCGACCCTGACTTCTACAAGGTGCCGGTCGCGCAACTGATCGACGATGACTACATCCTGAAGCGCGCGTCCGAGGTCAATCCCGACACGCCGTCGGATACCAAGAGCGTCGTTCCGGGCCTGGGCACGACGATGCCTGAAAAAGCAGAAACCACGCACTTCTCGGTCGTCGACAAGTGGGGCAACGCGGTATCGAATACGTACACCATCAACGGCTATTTTGGCTCGGGCGTGGTGGTGGACGGCACGGGTGTCGTGCTGAACGACGAGATGGACGACTTCTCCTCGAAGCCGGGCGTGGCGAACATGTTCGGCGTCGTAGGCAGCGACGCCAACGCCATCGAACCGCGCAAGCGCCCGCTTTCCTCGATGACACCGACCATCCTCACGAAGGACGATCAGGTTGCGATGGTGATCGGGACGCCGGGCGGTTCGCGTATCTTTACATCGATCTTTCAGGTGATCAGCAACGTCTACGACTTCTCCATGCCCTTGCCCGACGCCGTGGCAGCGATGCGCTTTCATCACCAGTTGCTGCCGCCGAACACGATCTTCTGGGAGCCGTACAAACCCATTGACGGCGATCTCGCGAAGGAACTCGAAGCGAAGGGCTATACGCTCGCAAAACAGGGCTTCAATGGCGATATCCAGGTCATCAAGATCGATGACAAGACGCCAGAACCGGTCGCCGATCCGCGTGGTCGCGGCGTGACGCGCGTGATCCAGTAACGGGTCGAATCAGCGCACCAGCTTCAAGGTCAGTTCCAGTTGGACAAAAGGGCCAGGGTCATTCGAGACCTGGCCCTTTTGCATTTACTCCGTATGCGCGTTCCGCTAAAGCCGACCTGAAACGGACCTTATAAGGATCGCGGCATGACTGGAATCCCATTTTTGAGATTGGAGGCGGCTTAATGTTGCCCTAGTCTCTGTGCTGGCCCCAGTCCAATGCGTTGGCTCCCGCCAACACAACAAATAAACCTATCGAGACGACCCTGAAGACGGCGTGCCCCGGTCTGTCAACGACCGCCGGCCCGCTTGTTTCAGCCTGCTGATAAAGGAGAACAGCTCATGATGGAACCCCACGCCCAGCCGCTTGGCGGCATCGACATCCAGGATGACGCACCCGCGTCCCAATCAAGTGGATTGATCGACCGATACTTTCAAATCAGTGCGCGCGGCAGTACGCAGCGGCGCGAAATCATTGCCGGAGTGACTACTTTCCTGGCGATGGTTTATTCCGTGTTCGTCGTCCCGGCCATGCTCGGCAAGGCCGGCTTCGACACCCGCGCCGTCTTCGTGGCGGTCTGCCTGACAACCGCGTTCGGCTCGCTCTTGATGGGCATCTGGGCGCGCCTGCCGATTGCGATCGGCTGTGCAATCTCGCTCACCGCGTTCACCGCGTTCGGGCTGGTACTAGGCAAAGGGCTCTCGCCGGCGGTCGCGCTCGGCGCTGTGTTCCTGATGGGCGTCACCTTCACGGCGATCTCCGTCACGGGCGTGCGCTCGTGGATCCTGCGTAATCTTCCGGCAGGCGTGGCACATGGGACGGGGATCGGTATCGGCTTGTTCTTGCTGCTGATTGCATCGAACGATGTTGGCCTGATCGTCAAGAATCCGGGCGCGGGTTTGCCTGTTTCGCTTGGCCATATCACGGCGTTTCCCGTCTTGATGTCGATCCTCGGACTCGCTGCGATCATCGGGCTGGAACGCCGGCGCGTACCGGGAGGCATCTTGCTGGTGGTGGTCGGGCTGTCGGCGTTGGGACTCGCCTTCGATCCCGCCGTCCGTTTTACCGGCGTGTTCGCATGGCCCGCGCTGAGCGCGCCTGGACATGCATCGCTGATCGGGGCCATGGACATTCGCGGCGCGCTGTCGCTGGCCGTGTTGCCTAGTGTGTTCGCGCTGGTGATGACCGCCGTCTTCGATGCCACGGGCACGATTCGCGCGGTTGCGGGACAAGCCGGTCAGATCGACGATAAAGGCCGGATTGTGAACGGCGGCCGTGCGTTGACGGCGGACTCGGTCAGCTCGATTGTCGCTGCTTGCCTGGGCGGTGCGCCGGCTGCGGCTTATATTGAATCGACGGTGGGCGTGGCAGCGGGTGCGAAGTCGGGCCTGGCGGCAGCGACCGTTGGCGTGATGTTCCTGCTGGTGATGTTCTTCTCGCCGCTCGCTGGGCTCGTGCCTTCTTACGCTACGGCGCCGGCCCTGATGTATGTCGGCCTGCTGATGCTCGCCAGCGTGAGCAAGCTTCACATGGACGACCTTGTCGACACCATGTCGGGTCTCGTCTGCGCCGTATTCATCGTGCTGTCGGCGAATATTGTGACCGGCATCATGCTCGGCTTCTGCACGCTCGTGATCGGGCGCGTGGTAGCCGGCGAATACAAGAAGCTGAACGTTGGAACGGTGGTGATTGCCGCAGTGCTTGCCGTGTTTTATCTCGGCGGCTGGGCAATCTGACCTGACGGCTGACGCGCATTTAGCACAGTCAGCTTTCTGCTGCCATAGGTTGCCGGCGATTTTCCCGGCAACCTTTTTCACTTCTGCCAGATCGCCTGATCGACTCTCGAGAGCGATGAAACGGCTCAATCGGTATGTCGACTCAACGGCTGGTCAACCTGCAGCCGATTTACTTCCGGCGATACGCTTCAGCCAGCACTGCGCAGTTTTGCAGATGCAGGTTCAGCGCGTGAGCGGCTTCGCGGCGAACGACGGCCTTGGCCTTGCGGAACCAGGAACCGAACGAAACGACGAGCGAACTTTGAGCAGTGGTTTTCATGAGAGCACCTCAGCGAAGCTAGGGATTACCCGTTAGGGAATACCCTTATTATACGCATTCGATGCTGCATTGCAAAAAGATTTTTGAGATCGACGGCGTCGCGAAGCGCCAAGCGAAGCGTGAACGCAACAACGCGTCCTTTCGGGCCTGAATTGCCCCCTTTCATCGTTGCAACCGCCGATTCCAGGCCCCAACAACGCGCGCGGGACCACTTACTGGGCGCGCGCCTAACGAGATCGCGGATCGGCTCAAGGCACGACCGACAGGAACAAGAACGTCGCGAAAATGACCAGGTGAACCACGCCTTGAAGCAGCGTCGAGCGCCCGGTTCCAAGCGTCAAGACGCTCACGATCAAGGTCAGTGCGAGCAAGACGATTTCCTTCGGCCCCAGACCCAGCGCAATCGGCTGGCTGATTGCCAGCGATACCATCGCCACGGCCGGAATGGTCAGCCCAATGCTCGCCAGCGCCGACCCAAGCGCCAGGTTCAAGCTCGTCTGCAAGCGGTTAAGCCGTGCCGCGCGAATTGCGGCGACGCCTTCTGGCAACAGTACCAGCGCAGCGATCACGACACCCACCACCGCTTCAGGCGCGCCCGCACGGGCAACGCCGGCTTCGACCGCTGGCGAAAGCAATTTCGCCAGCCCGACCACCGAAATCAGCGACAGCAGCAGCAAACCGCCAGCGGCCAGCGCATATCCGTTGGTTGGCAGCGGCGCGTGAACATCGTCGGATTCGCCTTTGTTCGGATCGAGTGCAGGCACGGGCGGCAGGAAATAGTCGCGATGGCGCACCGTCTGCACAAACACGAACACCACATAAAGCACGAGCGACGTCACGCCCACGAACACCAGTTGCGACGTCGACAGCCCCGGCCCGATCACCGTGCTGGTGAAATCCGGCAAAACCATGGTCAGGACCGACAGTGCACAGAGAACCGCGAGCGTCGCGCTTGCACCCTGCAACTGGAAATTCTGCTCGTGATGGCGCATGCCGCCCACGAGCAGGCACAGCCCGACAATCCCATTGCACACGATCATGATCGTGGCGAACACCGTGTCGCGCGGCAACGCTGCTTTATCCGGACCGCCAGTCAGCATGACGGAGACAATCAACGCTACTTCGATCACCGTGACCGCGATCGCGAGCACCAGCGTGCCAAACGGCTCGCCAACGCGATGCGCCACCACTTCAGCGTGATGGATCGCAGCGAATACGGCGAACGCGAGAGCGATGGCGGAGAGTATCAACAGGAAGCCGTTCGGCATGGCGAACGTCAGTCCGAGGATGACAAGTGCGGCAAATGGCGCGATGCACGTCCAGTCCAGCTTGAATTTCATCGATGCTCCAGGGCGGTGCTGCGTGTGGATCGAAACGTCAGGAAGGTTGATCGGATCCAGTTTTCAGTCCGGCCCGATTACTTGAACTGCCGTCAGATTACAGGTTCTTGGCCCGCGCGGCCCGTTGCAGGGCGAGCTCAGGGCTTGATTAGGCCTTGCTTGGGGCTTGCTTGGGGCTTGCAACAACCGCCTGAAGATGCATTACCGGCTGCGCTCAGCGTTCCTGCTTCCGAAACGTTGGGGAACCGTAAACCGTTACGCATTAGTGAGTTGGCGACTGCTCACGCACGTTGTCCACATGGCTATCCACAAAAAATGTGGATAAGTCGCCCTTCGGATTTTAATCGCTGGCGTGTGTCAGATGACTATGCGCGAGGTAGATCTGAAAGGCCGTGAGATAACCAACGGCCCCAAAACTCCGCGCACAAAAGAAAGGGCGCGGCCCGTTTCGCGGCCACGCCCTAGAGTTGCTCAGTCACTCAGTCAGTCTGTTAAAACCAGACTCACTCGATGAATTCCGTGTTCAACGTAATCTTCGCGTTTCCAGCGAACAGCTTTGACACCGGGCAACCCTCTTTCGCCGCGCTGGCGAGCTTCTCGAAGGTGGCTTTGTCGGTGCCGGGCACCTTCCCCTTCAAATCCAGATGACAGGCGGTGATGGAGAACCCTTCGCCGTCCTTGTCCAGCGTCACGGTAGACTTCGTCTCCAGGCTTTCGGCCGTGAGCCCCGCCTGCGTGAGCTGCAGGGACAGCGCCATCGTGAAACATCCTGAATGCGCCGCGCCGATCAGCTCTTCCGGATTCGTTCCGGGACCGCCTTCGAAACGAGCCGCGAAGCCATAAGGCGCGTCTTTCAGCACACCGGTTTGCGTCGAAATGTAACCTTTACCGTCCTTGATGCCACCACTCCATTTTGCCGATGCTGTCTTTTGCACGAGTGTTCTCCAGAAAGTCAGGGTGGATATGCCGCGCGAACCAGCCGCAGCATGGAATCGACCGCCAAGCCGGCTGACATGGGCTGTCGGCTTTGACGCGCCATCGGAGTGAAGAGAAGCACACAGGATGCCCGAAAGCACCGCGGGTGTGTTGCCGGATCCGTTCCGGTGCGCCCCCTTAAAGGAGGATAGATGGGTCCGCAAGTCGTTGAAGTCTCTGAAGATCGTGATTTACCCGAGCGCGTCGATGTTGTTGTTATCGGCGGCGGCATTATTGGCGTGAGCACAGCCCTCTATCTCGCCGCGAAGGGCCTCTCGGTAGCGGTCTGCGAAAAAGGCGCGATTGCCGGCGAGCAATCGAGCCGTAACTGGGGCTGGTGCCGCGCGACGCATCGCGACTTGCGCGAACTGGAACTCAGTATCGAAAGCCTCAAGCTGTGGCGCGAGCTGGACCGGACGCTCGGCATTGACACGGGGTTCCGGCAATGCGGCATCCTCTATGCCGCCGACGACCCCAAGTCCCTCGCCGATCACGAAAGCTGGCTGGCGCGCGCCGTGAGCCTGGTAGGCCGTGAGGGTATCGATTCCCGTATCACGTCGCGCGACGAGACCGCCGCGTTGATGCCGGGCGTCGCGCGCGCGTTTCCTGGCGGCATCTACACGGCTTCCGACGGCCGCGCGGAGCCACAGCGCGCGGCACCGGCCATCGTCCACGCGCTGCGTGCCAAGGGCGTGAAGGTTCTAACGCCGTGCGCGGTGCGCGGCATCGAAACAAGTGCTGGCGCGGTCAGTGGCGTTGTGACCGAACATGGCATGATCCGCTGCTCGAGCGTGGTGGTTGCGGGCGGTGCGTGGACACGTTTGTTCGCGGGTAGCGTTGGCGTCGACGTGCCGCAGTTGAGCGTGAGGTCGTCGGTGATGCGCACGGAACCGGTCGATGGCGGCCCTGAGGTCAGTGCTTGCAACCAGACCGTTGGATACCGCAAGCGGCTGGATGGCGGCTACACGATCGCGAATGCGTTTCGCAGCGTGGCCGAGATCACGCCCGACAGCTTCCGGCTATTTCGGCACTATCTGCCGGCGCTGAAAAGCCAGTTCAGGTCGATGGATTTTGCTTTCGGTGAACGCTTTTTCGAGGCATTGCGCCAGCCGCGGACATGGCGGCTCGATCAGCCAACCGTGTTTGAAACCGTTCGCACGCTCGATCCGGCGCCCACGCAAACATTCAACGATGTCGCCATCAACGCATTCCGTGCCCTCTTTCCCGCGCTTGGCGACGTGAAAGTGGCGCAGGCATGGGCGGGTTATATCGATGTCACGCCGGATGCCGTGCCGGTGATTTCGGCCGCGCAACAGGTTCCGGGCATGTTCATCGCCACGGGATTTTCGGGTCACGGATTCGGGATCGGGCCGGGTGCGGGGAAGCTGATGGCCGACATCGTCGCGAACGACAAGCCGTTGGTAGATCCACAAGCATTCCGGCTAAGCCGCTTCAGCGACGGCACGAAGATCGAACTGGATGGCGGGTTTTAATCGCGCAAAGCGCAGGAATGCAATCGCGCGTAGGCGTTTGGCGCAGAACGTGGATTGTTGTAGCGGATCGAGCTTACGCTCTGAATTGATGGTGGCGGCGTGGTCGCCAATTGGAACGTCTCGATGCGCATCGGTCCACGTTGTATGTGCACAGGACCTCTTGCAAGACGGTACAGCGTATCGTCAACTGCCAGCTCCGAGCGGTCGCTCGAAGCCGCTTCAAACCATTACTTGCCGCTGATCACGCGACGTGCTTCGATCTCTGCGAGTTCAAGCGCAGCCTGCTCGGTTTTCACCGGACGTCCACATCCGCGTCCAATTGTCTGCCCGATGGGCCCGTTTACGTGTTCCGTAACAACACGGATATAACCCTTGAACATTGCGCCCGGTGCCGGCATTACGAGTGCCTCGACGGTCTTGTTACCCTTCGTTTCTTTGAATGCCATTGAGGCCCCCTGTTTAATAGTGGGCGGATCCTATCACGAACGAGTGTCCGATCCTTTTCGGCGGCATCCGATGCGGACAGAGAGAAAGTCGAATGCGGGGTAGAATTTCGCACTGAATTTCGCTGAATACGAATCCTAAACGAGCCTTATATGACAAGCGCCAAGCTGTACCTCGACGTGTGGTCCGATTTCGTCTGCCCATTCTGCTATCTGGAAGTGCCGGTGATCGAGCAGTTTCAGAATGCTTTTGGCGACGCCGTCGAAGTGCGCTGGCACGCGTTCGAACTGCGCCCCGAACCTACGGCGTTAATCGATCCGGATAGCGACCTTCTGCACGAGACCTGGGAAAACTCCGTTTATCCGATGGCCAACGAACGCGGTTTGCTGTTGCGCCTTCCGCCGGTTCAACCGCGCAGCCGCAAGGCATTCGAGACCGCATTTTTCGCGCGTGAATCGGGTCGCTTCGACGTCGTGCATCGTGCGATCTTCAAGGCATATTTCGAGGATGGCATCGATATCGGCGACACGGATGCGCTGCTGGATATTGCCGCCACGTGCGGCATCGATCCGGAATCGCTGGAAGAGGCGTTGCTCGGCGACGAGCTCACCGACGCGGTTATCGAAGACGAAGAGTTCGCGACCAAGCTCGGTGTGACCGGCGTGCCGTTCTGCGTGTTGTCGCGCGACGGCGTGGGCACCGAGGAACCGCCGCCGCCCATCGCATTGCGCGGCGCGGCGCCTATCGAACACTTCGAGGCGGCAGTCCAGCGCCTTTTCCCGGATGGGTTTCCGGGCGCTTGAGCATGTTTTAAGCGGCCCTTGCAGGTCGAATCAGGACACGATTCCCGTCGCGACATCGCGCGCGGCGGGCGCCGGCGATCCCGTCAACACGCCCTCTATTGCTTCCAGCACCGACGCCACATTCGGCGGCGCATGCTGGTCGCCGACCGAAATCGAATGCGTCGACGATCCAATGCCGAAATGCTCGCGCGACGTTGCCGTAAAGATCATCACCGTGGGCCGGCCCAGCGCATACGCCAGATGGACCAGGCCGGTGTCCATGCCCACAACGAGCGCCGACGCCTCGATGCACTGCGCGCACTCGGTCACGGTCAGCTTCGGCAAGACGATCGCGCCCGGCACAAGGGCCGCTATCTGCTCACCCTCCCGGCGCTCGCCTTCCGTTCCCCACGGCAGTGCGATTCGATAACCGCGCGCCGTCAGCGAACGCCCCGTCTCGGCCCAGCGGTCGATCGGCCACTTCTTTTCATCGGCTGATGTAGCGTGGAAAAGCATCGCGATGGGCGCGTCCTGCGGAAGCTGCAGCGGCGTGGCTGCCGGCGGCAAACGAAGATTGAAGTCAGGGGTTTCATCGAAGGTATAGCCGAGCGCGTCGGCCACGCTCACGCGCATGCCCCGCCACGCATCGGTTCTCGGTCGTGGCCCAAAGCGCTTGTTGTAGGCAAAGGCCGCGCCGAGCTCGCCAAGGTCCTTGTTCTTGTACCCATAACGCTGCCGCCCGCGAGCGATGAACGCAATGATCGCGCTCTTGTACACGCCATGGATATCGAGAATCACATCGTACTTTTCGGCCCGCAACTCTCCGATAGACGCAGCGATGTCTTTCAGATCAGCCCAGCTTCGCGCTTTCTTGAACTTGCGCAGCGGCGCGCTCAACACGCGGTTGACCGCCGGATTCCAGCGAATGATGTCGGCGAAAGCCGCGTCTGCCGCCCAGTCGATCTTGGCGGACGGAAATGCACGGCGAAGATCGGAGACAACCGGCTGCGTCTCTACGATATCGCCCAACGATGTCACCTTGACAATCAGGATTCGCTTCATGGGGATGCTATGGGACCTTTTGTTTCATCGGCACACTGATTCAGGCGGGAGCGCATAAGCCACAGTGCCGGACGGCTGGCTCGCTTGACCCGTAAAGGCTTCGACAGATCGAAAGCCGTTCGGATCATGAGCGATTTAATAGCCGGAATTCTATAAATTGGCGTAAAGCCGCGCTGTCAGTATTGGTAAGTTCTGCACTGCGCGTTCTGCCGGAATTATCCGTCGAATTAACGGTTTTCACTACTATTTCACGGTCTTTCATGAACAAGGCGCCGAACACGCCGGCGCCTTGATGTTGAAATCCGCATTAAAACCCGCGTTATCGACTGGCCGTGCAACTGGCCGCGAAATACCAAAACTCAGAGCGTTTTGGCACCAAACGTGTCGCACTGCCCGAGATCGCCTGTCGCCAGTCCACGATTCAACCAACGCTGCCGCTGCGCGCTCGTGCCATGTGTAAACGCCTCAGGAACCACGCGTCCTTGCGTCTCCTTCTGCAGCCGGTCGTCGCCTATGGCGCCCGCCGCATTCAGCCCTTCCTGGAAGTCACCGGGCTCGATCAGCTTCGCGTTGTTCTTTTGCGCCACGTTGGCCCAGACGCCCGCGAAACAATCGGCCTGCAACTCCACGCGCACCGACAACTGGTTGGCCTGTTCCCGCGACATCCGTTGCCGGGCGGCATCGACTTTATTCATGATGCCCAGCACGTTCTGCACATGGTGGCCAACTTCGTGCGCGATCACATAGGCCTGCGCAAAATCTCCACTCGCGCCGAAGCGATCGCGCAACTCCTGGTAGAACGATAAATCGATATACACCGTGCGGTCGTTCGGGCAGTAGAAAGGCCCCATGGCTGACTGCCCGGTGCCGCACGCGGTCGCGGTGCCGCCGGAGAAGAGGACGAGCTTGGGCGCCGGGTAATCCTGGCTGTAGCGGGTCCGGAAAATCTGCTGCCACGTGCGCTCGGTGTTGCCGAGCACCCGGCGCACGAACACTGCGTCTGTATCGTTCGCGCTTGCCTGGGGCTGAGTGCGCGGATCCATCTGCCGCTGCTGCGTTTGCGGCTGGCTGTATGAACCACCCTGCCCGGTGGAACCCCCGCCCAGGATCAGCATGGGATCGATACCGAAAAAGTACGCGGCCGCCAGCGCGATAACAATCGTGCCGATACCAATCGAGCGCCCTCCGCCGATGCGAAATCCGCCGCCCCCGCCGCCGGCCCCACGCCGGTCCTCCACATTGCGGCTCTCTGCTTCGTCGTCAAGACGCATGGTTTTCTCCCGTCACGGTGGTTGTTGGCTTTGCTGCAGAGCAGTTATTCCGGGCAGGAAAACGTCTGCGATGTTGTTCCGCCATGGTACCCGGCGCAGGCCAGCACGCCAGCGAAGAATCTCGCCAATAAAACGTCGCGCACGTAACGCATCTTGCGTCATCTCAATGCGGCCCGCCTTGTTTGATGCAGTGCGGTCGATTGTCGCGGAATTAACGCATCGGCATTTTCGGGCACTAATGAAATCGTTTTATAAAGTTACGTGTAAACAGTGAGTTACCGATCATTCATCTCAAAACTTGCGACATTTCCGCACATTCTCGCTTCCTTCCGCGCCGCAGCATTCATCTTAAAAACTAGCTTAGAGTCACTTCCGTCGTACTCAATCCAACCAACCAGCGCCCGCCCGCGAACTCGTTTCGAGTGCGCCCGCGACGGCTGCACGACCTGCCATGCATGCCACTCAGCAAGCGCTCGATCTAGCGCGTATCCAGTTCGCTTTCACGGTTTCTTTTCACATCGTTTTCCCGGCGCTCAGCATTGGACTGGCGAGTTTTATAGCCGTGCTCGAAGGCGCCTGGCTCAAGACCGGTAAGCCGGTCTACAAGGAGTTATGCCTGTTCTGGTCGAAGGTGTTCGCCGTCGCATTCGGCATGGGCGTGGTGTCCGGTGTCGTGATGAGCTACGAATTCGGCACCAACTGGGGAGGATTTTCTAGCTTTGCCGGCCCGATCACCGGTCCGCTTCTCGCCTATGAAGTGATGACCGCGTTTTTCCTGGAAGCGGGATTCCTCGGCATCATGCTGTTCGGCTGGAACAAGGTCGGACCGAAAGCGCACTTCGGCGCCACGCTGATGGTCGCCATCGGCACGCTGATCTCGACCTTCTGGATTCTCGCATCGAATAGCTGGATGCAGACGCCGCAGGGGTTTCGCATTGAAGGTGATCATGTTGTGCCGGTGAGCTGGTTCAAGATCATTTTCAACCCGTCGTTTCCGTACCGGCTTTCGCATATGGCAATCGCGGCGTTTATTGTCGCGGCGCTGGTGGTGGCGGCAACGGCTGCCTATCACTTGCTGAAGGGACGCAAGGATCCAGCCATCAGGAAGATGTTTTCGATGTCGCTCTGGCTGCTGCTCGTGCTCACTCCGCTTCAGGCTTTAGTCGGCGACCAGCACGGCCTCAACACACGCGAATATCAGCCGGCGAAGATCGCGGCTATTGAAGGCCTGTGGGACACCGAGAAAGGCGGCACTGCACTGAACCTCTTTGGCATCCCAGACATGGAAGCCGAAACCACGAAATACGCCGTGTCCGTTCCGCATCTGGGCAGCCTGATCCTGACGCATAGCTGGGACGGTGAAATCCGCGGCCTCAAGTCGTTTCCGAAAGAGGATCGGCCGAATTCAACCATCGTGTTCTGGACCTTCCGGATCATGGCCGGGCTCGGTGTCCTGATGATCCTGATGAGCGCTGCCGGCTTCGTACTACGAAGGAAAAACAAGCTCTTCGAATCGGAGATGTTCCAGCGCTTCGTGCTCGCGATGGGACCGACCGGCTTCATCTCGCTGCTCGCCGGTTGGGTAACGACCGAAGCGGGTCGCCAACCGTGGGTTGTCTACGGCGTGATGCGCACGGCGCAGGCTGTGTCGCCGGTCAGCGCGCAGCAAGTGGGCGTGACGCTGCTGATCTTCGTGATCGTCTACACGCTCGTGTTCGGTACCGGCATCTACTACTTGCTCAAGCTGCTTAAAACAGGTCCCGCGTTGCCCGGCACCATCACGCACGCACCGCGCATGGACGACGACAACCACACTGCGCGCCGGCCGCTGTCCGCGGCGACGCATTCAATCGAAGGAGCCTGAGATGGATTTGTCCTTAACGTGGGCCGCGATCATCGCGTTGGGCGTGCTGATGTATGTCGTGCTGGACGGCTTCGATCTTGGCATCGGCATCCTGTTTCCGTTTTTTCCCGAGGAGCGTGATCGCGACGTCATGATGAACACCGTCGCACCGGTCTGGGACGGTAACGAAACCTGGCTCGTGCTGGGCGGCGCGGGCCTGTTCGCGGCGTTCCCCATGATCTATTCGACCGTGCTGTCGGGGCTTTATCTGCCGTTGATGTTCATGCTGGTCTGCCTGATCTTTCGCGGCGTCACGTTCGAGATCCGCTCGAAGGCAACGCGCACGAAGCACATGTGGGATCTTGCGTTTATCGGCGGATCGGCGGGCGCGACGTTCTTCCAGGGCGTAACGCTGGGCGCGTTTCTCAATGGCATTCCGGTCGCGGACGGCCGTTTTTCCGGCGATGCCTTCACCTGGTTCACGCCCTTCAGCATGTTCACCGGACTCGCGCTGGTGGTCACCTATGCACTGCTCGGCTGCTGCTGGCTGATCGCGAAAACGGAAGGCGATTTGCAGCGACGGTTTTACCGCATTGTGTGGCCGCTGACGCTGCTGCAGCTTGGGACTATCGCGGTCGTCAGCATCTGGACGCCGCTGCAGGACGCGGGCATTGCCACGCGCTGGTTCGATACCCCCTGGTTCTATCGATTCCTGCCGGTGCCTGTGCTCGTGGTCGGCTGCGCGTGGCTGATGCGCCGGTCCATCCGTTCACGGCACGAAACGCGGCCGTTCATGATGGCGCTGGCGTTCGTGCTGCTCGGTTATAGCGGCCTGGTGGCGAGCATATCGCCCCATGCCATCTTCCCCGGCGTGACGCTCTGGGAACTCGCGGCTCCGCACTCTAGCCAGATGTTCACGCTCATTGGCGCGGCGGTGATCTTGCCCGTGATCATCGCGTACACGACGCTGGGTTACTGGGTTTTTCGCGGCAAGGTGCGCCATGGCGAACATCACTATCACTGAGACCGGTACAGAGACCGATATCAAACGCCGCAGGGGTGCGCGGCTCAGGAGCACGTTGTGGTTCGTCGCGCTCTGGTGTGTAGGCGTGGGCGGCGCGATGCTGCTTGCGCTGCCGTTCAAGCTGCTGATTCAGGCGGCTGCGCGTTAAAGCGTGGAAGAGGCAATCGGGTCAATCCGACCTCCCACTGACGCTCACGAAAAGAGGCCGGTTTCAACTCGCGTTGTAACCGGCCTCTCGTGTGTTGGACCTACGAGTTACATCACCGGCGGCTAGAACCCCAGCGCCACTGCAAGCAGCCCCGCAACGATCCCGAACGCCACCACCGCGAGGGCCACGAACGTCAGCACGCGCGGCGGAAAAGAACGGCCGAGCATGGCGACCGATGGCAAGCTGACCGGCGGCAGCGTCATCAGCAATGCGCCCGCGGGGCCGGCTGACATGCCGAGCGAGAGCATTGCCTGGATGATCGGCACTTCGCCCGCTGTCGGGATCACGAACAACGTGCCGGCAATAGCGAGACCCGCAATCCACAGCGCGCTATTGTCAATATTCGGACCAATATGCGGAAACAACCACGCCCGCGCCGCGCCGAGCACCAGCACGAGCACGATATATTCGGGCACAAGCCGGATCGTCATGCGTCCGAGAATGCGAATCCAGCGGGTGAACGCCGTGCCCGGATCTTCCGCTGTGACCAGCTTCGCCATCTCACTGCGTGACACTTCGGCTTCCTTCGGCGTCACCATCCGGTTCACGGCGTAACCCAGGCCGAACACCATCAGGATTCCCAGCGCGAGCCGCAGTCCCATCCATTGCCAGCCAAGCACGAAGCCCATGAAAATCAGCGTGGCCGGGTTCAGCACCGTGTTACCGAGCCAGAATGCGATAGCCGCTCCCGGCGCCGCCTGACGCGCCCGCAGGCCGGCCACGACCGGTGCCGCGCAGCAGGTGCACATCATGCCCGGCAGCGACATCAGGCCACCAGTCACCACGCTGCCAAAGCCGCTCTTGCCGAGCGCGCGCGCCACCCATTGCGGCGGAATCAGCGCCTGCACCGCCGAGCCGAGCAGGAGACCCAACACCATCGCCTGCCAGATTGCCTTGCCATAGGCGACGGCATAGTCGATAGCAGCCTGCCACGACGGCGCGGGCGCGCTCGCGGCGGTACCCATCACGATTGATTTACCGATGGAATGTTGACTGGCCGCCACGAAGGCGCGGTTGTAGTAAGGAAACCATTTGACGTAAAACAGGCCTACGACCGCGATCAGCAGGAACGTGACCCAGCCGAGCGTGACGCGTGGTTGTCGAAGAGTGGATTGCATGGTCTTGGGTAGCTTGTTTGTTGTACTGGAATGAAACGGCGTCAGGCCGACCCGATGGGCGGCTTTTCAGTCTGAACCTGCCGCGTGGTATCGAGCCGTGCCAGCAGCGCCCTTGCCTGCCCGACCACATCGGCGTCGTTCGGCCGGAACAGCATGTGCGTGGCGTACGGCAATTCGCTGAAATTCTGACGGCTGCTGCGTGAATAGGCCGGATCGTAATGCAGGTCGATCAGTTCGCGGGCCAGCTCAGCTTCTCGCCCCGCGTCAATCAACGCATGCCAGCCGCTCACCCGCTCGCGGCTATGCAGGCCGATCAGTCGCGACAGTTGCAGCTTGAACGATTCCGGATGTTGGAAAAGATGCGCGTAGTCATGCAGCAAGAACGCGGCGCGATCGTCGCGGCTTGCCTCGACCTCGACACATGCGCCGCGGTGAAACGACTCCAGCAGCGCCAAGGGCAAAGAGATCGCGCCGATCCGCCGGCTCTCCGCCTCGACGAACACCGGCCGGGCCGGATCGAAACCGCGTAGCGTGCAGACCAACAGCGTATCGAACCATTTCTGCGATGGCTGCTGCTCGCCCGGCAACGCACCGAGCAAGGAGCCGCGATGCGCCGCCAGTTGTTCCAGGTCCAGCGTCTGTGCACCAGCCTCGTGCAATGCGTGCAGCAGACGCGTTTTGCCGCTCCCGGTGGGGCCAGTGAGCACGATGTACCGGAACCGGGTGGGCAAATTATCGAGCGTATCGAGCGTTGAGCGCCGATAGGTTTTATACCCGCCTTCCAGCTGCCGCGCCTGCCAGCCGATCATGCTGAACACGGTGGTGACGGAACCGGACCGGGTACCGCCGCGCCAGCAATAAATCAGCGGGCGCCAGTTGCGCGGCCGGCCGGCAAAGGTCGTGTCGAGGTGCTGCGCGATATTGCGCGCGACCAGCGCCGCACCCACGCGGGACGCCTCGAACGGCGACACCTGCTTGTACATCGTACCGACCAGCACCCGCTCCTCATTGCTCAGCACGGGGGCATTGAGCGCGCCGGGGATATGATCGTCCGCGAATTCGAGCGGCGTGCGGACGTCGATGATCTCGTCGAAATCCGCCAGGCGATCGAGGGAAACAAGCAGGTTTTTCAAGGTGCGGCGCGCGAAAATGCCCGGATTGGGAAAGCGGGATTATCGCACGCGGGAAATCGGGCAACGGTGCGCCCGGGCGCGCGGCCCAGATCGGATATTCGGCAAGGACACTCCGTCTGATTCGTTTAAATTACCGCGTCCGCATTTTTGACCGTTAATTGTTTCGCCGCATACTTCGGGTTAACGCCCGGATCGACCGCGGGCGCCGATCGCCAGCGAAGGACGCGGCTCAACCCGCGCAAGACGCCTGCCGGATGCCAGATGCCGGATTCGTCGAGCCGGCCAGCGAGCGCGGAGTAAGTGCCTGGAGGGGCCTTGGAACAAGGATCACGCAATGAGCTATAACGAGACCATCGGTCTGCGGACTTACCGTTTCGACGACCTGAAGACGCTGCTGGCGAAAGCCAGCCCGCTGCGTTCCGGCGACCAGTTGGCAGGCGTGACAGCTCATACCGAAGAAGAACGCGTGGCGGCTAAGATGGCGCTGGCGCAAGTACCGTTGCGCGCCTTCCTCAACGAAGCCGTGATCCCCTACGAGATTGACGAGGTCACGCGTCTGATCGTCGACGATCATTCTTGCCAAGCTTTCGCCGAGATTTCGCACCTCACCGTGGGCGATTTCCGCAATTGGCTGCTCGCAGACACCACCGATTCCGGCGCGCTAAGCCGCGTGACGGCGGGACTGACACCGGAGATGGTCGCGGCCGTATCGAAGCTCATGCGCAACCAGGACCTGATCCTCGTCGCGAAAAAGCGGCCGGTCATCACGCGTTTTCGCAACACGATCGGCTTGCCCGGACATTTGTCGGTGCGCCTGCAGCCGAACCATCCGACCGACGACGTCAAGGGCATTGCCGCGTCAATGCTTGACGGCCTCATGTACGGCTGCGGCGACGCGATGATCGGTATCAATCCGGCATCGGATTCGTTGAGTGCGATCACGACGCTGCTCGTGATGATCGACGACTTCCGGCAACGCTATGAAGTCCCGACGCAATCATGCGTGCTCACGCATGTGACCAACACGATTGCTGCAATCGAGAAAGGTGCGCCCGTCGATCTCGTGTTCCAGTCGATTGCGGGTACCGAGAAAGCGAACAGCAGTTTTGGTGTCTCGCTGGCGCTGCTTCAGGAAGCGCATGAAGCGGGTTTGTCGCTAAAACGCGGCACCGTCGGCCGCGACCTGATGTATTTTGAAACTGGCCAAGGCAGCGAGTTGTCCGCCGACGCTCATCACGGTGTCGATCAGCAGACCTGCGAAGTCCGCGCTTACGCGGTCGCCCGCAAGTTCAGCCCGCTACTGGTCAACACGGTGGTCGGCTTCATCGGCCCCGAGTATTTGTACGATGGCCGGCAGATCATTCGCGCGGGACTGGAAGATCACTTCTGCGGCAAGCTGCTCGGCGTCCCCATGGGTTGCGACATCTGCTACACGAATCACGCTGAGGCCGATCAGGACGACATGGACAACCTGCTCACGCTGCTGGGCGTGGCCAATGTCAATTTCATCATGGGCATTCCCGGCTCCGATGACGTCATGCTGAACTATCAAAGCACGTCATTCCACGACGCGCTGTATGTTCGCAATGTGCTCGGCTTGCGGCGCGCGCCGGAGTTCGAAGCGTGGCTTGAGGCGATGCGAATTGCCGGTCCACAAGGCGCTTTGCTGAACCAGTCCGCATCACAACCGCTGCTCGAATGGATGAGTGCCTGATGGCCGATTTCTACGATCCTCCCTCTTCCGTCAGCACCAACCCATGGGACACGCTGCGTCGTTTCACCAACGCGCGCATTGCGTTAGGACGAGCGGGCAGCAGCCTGCCGACGGCGCCTCTGCTAGCGTTTAATCTTTCGCATGCGCAAGCCCGCGACGCCGTGCATCAACCGCTCGATGTGGCTGCGCTGCATGCATTGCTGAATGCCGCCGGTTTTGAAACGCTCGACGTGGAAAGCGCCGCGCCTGATCGCGAGCACTACTTGCGGCGACCTGACCTGGGACGAAAGCTGAACGACGAAAGTACCTCGCGAATGCATGATTACGCGGCCGCAGCGGCCGCGGCGTTCGATGTCCTGTTCGTGGTCGCCGATGGTTTGTCTGCCTACGCCGCTGCGCGTCATGCCTTGCCGCTGCTCGAGCGCATGCGCTCGAAGCTGGCGGGCCTGAACATCGGCCCGATCGTCGTCGCAAGGCAGGCGCGGGTCGCGCTCGGCGATGGTATTGGTGAGATTTTACGGGCGCGCATCGTGGTGATGCTGATTGGAGAACGGCCGGGTTTGAGTTCACCCGACAGCCTCGGCATCTACCTGACGTATGAACCGCGCATTGGTAAAAGCGATGCGGAGCGTAACTGTATTTCGAACGTGCGCCCCGAAGGTCTTGCCTACGATCCCGCAGCGTTCAAGCTGCATTACTTGCTGACTGAAGCAACGCGTCTGAAGCTAACGGGCGTGAAGCTCAAAGACGATAGCGACGCGTTGTTGCCTGCAGCGGAGGAATCGGGCTCGATGATGGATCGTTAAGGCGAAGGGCAGCGAGGCGGCGGTCATCGCACGCGGCGCATGCAGGGGCGTCGTTGCGCGATACCGTTGCTTCGCTCCACCGGCCTGGCGGATAGACCTTGTCGGCTTATATCATTCACTGATACGACATGGTGAAGGTCGCTTTTCCATTCACCGATCCGCTGCCGATCTTGCCAGTGCGGATGTATCGGGCCGTTAGCGGAACGCTAAGCACGCCGCCCGTGGTCGGCACGGGCATCAACACAAACTGACCCGGGTTTCCCGGTACCGACGAGTCAACACCGAAATTGACGGGCGTAGCGTTATAGAGAATTTGATAACCGATACCTTGCGCGGTCGAATCCGGACTGAGCGACAGCGTTGTCGTGGTATTCAAGGGCGTGCTTACGTCGGTTAGCGTTGTGTACACCTTGACGCCCGGGTCGCAATTCAGCCCTGTTGCCAGGCTCGTTTCACCATCGGTGGATCCGACCTTCGGTAATCGGTAGGTGTAGGTCTTCGGCATCGTTACGGCGATGGCCGGTGTCGTGACCGTGCAGGCGGCGACGGCGAATGTGCCGGTTGCCGAACCGGAAAACACGTTAGCCACAGCACCTTTGAGCGGAATGTATTGCCAAATACTCACTGCTGGAATTGTCGTAAGATTTCCAACCGCTGCATTGCCGACCTTTATGAAGTAAGCCGTGTAGTTCAAGCCAAACGTTTGTATCTCTCCGGTCGCTGACGCTTTCACCGTGCAGGAGATCGTTCGAGTTATTGTTAGTATTGGCGATGGCCAGCCTCCCGAACAAGGTGAGCAAGAGGTATTTGGTCCATTTCCGCGATGTATCGAACCGCAATGCCAGGAATATTCGTTTGATAGTAGTTAGTAAATCCAGGCACCTCTACGCCGGTAGGAGCGTTTGTATATACGCTCATCGAGTACGCGGTTACATCGGAGACGCAGCTGATTTGCACCAGTGTCGAGTAAGGCGGGCTTTGTGTGCCTATCGGGCGTCACGTGGAAACAGATTTGCCGTGACGGCTGGCGCATAGTTGGTGCCGCCCGCGATGGTACATAGAGTGGGGGCAGCATTTGCTGCAGTTACGCCGAACAGTAGCTGCAGCAGCAGAAATACAAGTAACGAGAGTTTCTTCAACATGGGATGAGTCTTCAAAAAGAGAATCGAGAGGCGGTTAGCCTGGCAATTCAGCCCCCACTATTCGCACACTTCAACGCTCCACATGCACAGGGATCGTTGCACCCGCCGTCGTACTTTTCGAAATCGCCATTTCACTTCCCAACACGCAATGCGACTGCAACGATAAATACCCGGGGTTATAAGCCTTCGCATCTTTCTTCGGCAGCGTATAAGCAATCCGGCATTGCTCCACCGGACCGCTGCCCCATTTCACCGTCAGCGCGCCCTGTTCCTCGAGACCGCGTGCAAATATTCCGCTGTCCTGACCGACCACGCCAACGCTCCTGCCTTGTTCGTCTTCCACACTCGCTCCAAAGGGTAACGATCCACCACCCAGTTTCGGCGCCTGAATCAGTGCCGCCCGGCCACTCACCGTCTCGTACTTCATCATCACGATAGAACCCGCGTGCGGCGCCACTTGCGCTGACGTCGATTTAAATTCAACGTCAGTGGACGTGCCCTTCGGGTCAAGATCCACCTCGTTCATGCTGTACGGCGACAAGTAAGGTATCACCGCGTAACCGCGCGAATCAACCTTCGTTCCCGGTGAACTCGTCACCATTGCACCCGCCGCATCAGGCGCCTCCACAATGCCGATCGTGTCACCCACCGTCTGCGATAACGTCACCCCGCCCGGGTGCGCCACCACGGATCCTTGCACGCCCGCCGACACTTGACGCGTCCCCGCGCCGCCACTCGCCGATGCATTCAACGTCGCGTAAGGCGCACGATATGTCGCGCTCACCCCCGCGTTGCCGTTATTCGCCGACGTGCCGCCCGCGTTATACGTGCCATAGCCGTTGTACGAGAACTGGTTTGTTTCACCCAGCGAACCACTCACATTTGCCTGCATGTCGCTCGCGCCGTCGGAGGTGTGCGAGGCGTTGGTGGTCAGCATCGGCGCATGCGCCTTATGACCCAGCGGAATGGTCGTGCTCAGCATGAAGTCGTTCGATAACTGCCCGTCCATCGAGCGCGTGCGCCCAGCCGTCAAGCTGTACGTTCCGTACTTGAACGCGTTGGTGTAGCCCGCCTGGAACAGCGTGTCGTTGCCGCCCCGGTTCCAGTAGTTCTGCGACGAGCCCGTCACGAACATCGTGCCGTGATCCCCCAGCTTCTGGTTCACCGACACCTGCATGCGGTTACGTTGCCGGTAAATCGAGTTGATATCGCCACCGTGCTCCGCCATATCGCGCACCGTCGCCGCATCGCTCAGGTTCATGTAGCCCGCCGTCGAGAAACGATACGCCGCCACCGATATATTCGTGTCGGTCGCCGCGATGAACTTGCTGTAACCCACGCGCAAGCTCGTGCCGTGCATCGACTGCGCATTCGGCACGCTCGTGAACGCACCCGTCACGTCCATCGAGAAGGCACCGACTCCCGTGTTCAACGCACCACCCACGTTCAACGCACCATAACCACTCGATGCCACCACGCCGCCGTACGCGGTGACCGCGTTGGTGAGACCCCGCTGAATCGTGAACTGAGCGAAGACGGGCTTCGTATCGAGTGAATCGTTGCGCAACTGGCCAGCGGTTGCGCTGAAACGCGTGACACCCGGACGCAGCAATTGCGCCACCGATGCAAACGGCACCGTGAACTCCTTGCTGCGGCCATCGGCTTCGGTGACCGTGACGACGAGGTCGCCGCCGTAACCCGTCGAATACAGGTCGTTGATTTCAAACGGCCCGGGCGCAACGTTCGTTTCCTGCAACACCTGGCCGTTCTGGCGAATCGTCACGCGTGCGTTCGTTTCCGCCGTGCCGCGCACGACCGGCGCGTAACCGCGCATCGATTCAGGCAGCATGCGGTCGTCGGTCGCCAGTTGCACGCCGCGAAACGACACGCCGTCGAAGATCTCGCCGGTCGTGTTCGCATCGCCCACGGTCAGTTGCGAGCCCAGCTTGGTGATATCGCGCTGCGCGTAGGTCGCGATGTTGTCGAACTGGGTCTTCTGACCCGTGCCCGCTGACACCGACGATTGATGGCGCAGATGCCACGCGCCAATGTTCACGCCCGCGCTCAAGCCCAGGTAGCTTTGGCTCGAGCCCACGCCCGAACCTTCCGTGTGATACGTGTTCGCGTTGTAGCTGATAAAGCCACCGTTGACGCCCCGGTCCCACTGTTCGGGCGGCACGTAGCCACGTGCCGAGTTCTTCATGAACGCCTGCGGCACGCTCAGTTCAAGCGTCTGCTGCGTGAAGTCGAAATCGACTGTCGCGCCCGGCACGATAGTGCCGATTTCTTCGCAGGTTTCGGCGTGGGCAGCAGCCGTTGCAGCGCTACGTCCGGCGGCAGCATCAGCCTTCGTCAGATCCACCCCGGCGCGTTGCAACAGCGCGCGGCTGAAACACGGCTTTGAGCCCAGCTTGCCGTCAGGCGAAGCAAAGCGGATGTCTTCACGCGCCAGACGCGCTCCATTCACGATCAGGTCCACCGGATACGTGCCCGGCGTCACCGCGTTGCCGCGCGTGAAACGGCTGGTATCGACTGCACTGCCCGCGTCTCCGCGCAAATACGTGTTGTCGAAGCTGACTTCATCGACGGCGCCGGTCTGCGTTTGCGGCGTAATCGCGACATCGGCCACGGCTTGAGAGATTGCACCGCACGCCATCATCGAGAAAGCGATCGCGGCAAGCGGCTTCAGGCGCAGCCGGAATGCGACCGGGTACTGAGCATTGAATGCGGTTTGAGCAGCGTGTTTCATGATTCAGCCTGCGATGATTGGGTCAATTCAGACGCGAGTTGACCCATCGGGCTGTTCGGAACAGTCCGCTCGGTAAAACGCGTGTTGAGTGTTGGG
>NZ_JBLKRU010000049.1:365-54641 GCF_047608185.1 Caballeronia eucalypticola | reverse complement strand
GCAGCCGAACTCGCAAAGTGTCGATAAATGCCCGCACCCGGGCAGGCATGTGCGCGCGAGTCGGGAAAACGGCCCATATCCCAACTTCCAGTGGTTTGGCGTCAGCGAGGGCGATACGCTTCAATTCTCCGCGCTCAATCTGCTCATGCACGTCCCAGTAGGTCAGCATCGCGATACCGACACCCGCGATGCAGGCTGCTCGAACCGCGTCGACAGTACTGACTGACAAAGGACCACTAATTCGAACTCGGTGCGTTTCGCCGCTTCGCGTGAATGGCCAATTGTCCATTGCATGAAGCTTAATGCAAGGGTGCCCCACCAGATCTTCTATCGTGGAGGGTTCTCCGAAGCGTGCGATGTAGCCCGGCGATGCGATTAGCGTAAATGGATTGTCAGCTACTTTCGTCGCGATCATGTCCGAAGGCTTCATCACTGCCACGCGAACGGCCACATCCAGTCCTGCCGTCACAATGTCGATGACGCCGTCGCTCAGAGTCAAATCGACGCGGAGCGCGGGGTTGTCGGCGATCAACTCAGCCACGACAGGGACAACGACGGAATGGCCGATGACGTTCGGCGCTGTAATCTTCAACACGCCTGAGAGGCCGGAGCGACCGGACGAGACCGAGTCGATCGCCGAATCGCGAGCTTCTATGAGGGCGACTGCGTGAGGCAGAAAGGCCTCCCCCTCCGGCGTCAGCGACAGGGAACGCGTCGTGCGGTGGAATAGGCGCACGCCTAGCTCGGCCTCAAGGCCCGCCAACCTGCGGCTGACCAACATCGGCGTTGTGCCCAACTGACGAGCCGCAGCCGACAGGCTGCCGCCGGACGCAATCGTGCGAAACAGAGCCACATCTGCGAGATTCATATTTTAACGATAAACGATATATTGCTTATCGTCAATCCCATCTTCTGCACCCCATCCCAATAAGCTACATTTAAGTCCAGCAAGCAAGTAAGCCCCTGTTTTTGAGATTAAAAACGCTCGATGCAACGCTTTTGGAGGTCTGGATAATGGACATTGACACAAGCGCACTTTTCGCGCCAATCGTTATAAACGGCCGCACCGTGACGAACCGCCTCTCTGTCGCGCCGATGACGCGCATCACAGCGACCCGTGATGGCCGGGCGACCGAGACGATGACCCGGTACTACGAACGTTTCGCACGGGGTGGCTTCGGGACGGTCATCACCGAAGGCATTTACACCGATCAGGCGTTCTCGCAGGGCTACCTCGATCAGCCTGGCATAACTAACGAAGCGCAGGCCAATGCCTGGAAGCCGGTCGTTAGCGGCATCAAGGCGCATGGCGCGCTCGCCATCGCCCAGTTGATGCATGCCGGCGCAATAAGCCAGGGCAATCGCTTTCGCGACGGCACGGTGGGCCCGTCTGCCATTCAGCCCAAGGGCACGCAGATGACGTTCTATCACGGCAAGGACCACTACGCTCTTCCGGCCGCGATCACAGAGGCGCAGATCGCTGACGCCATCAATGGCTTTGCTAAGTCGGCGGGACGCGCAATCGAGAATGCGGGGTTTGACGCAATCGAGATCCATGGCGCCAATGGATATCTTCTCGACCAGTTTTTGACGGACTACGCCAACAAAAGAGCGGATCAATGGGGCGGCTCCACGGAGAACCGCGTGCAATTGATCGTCGAAACCTTCAAGGCGGTGCGTGCGAAGGTCGGAGCCATGGTGCCGGTCGGCGTGCGCATCTCCCAAGGGAAGGTGAACGACTACGAACACAAGTGGGCCGCCGCGGAACGCGATGCAGAAATCATCTTCGGCAGCCTCGCCGACGCCGGCGTGGACTTCATCCATGTGACCGACCATGAGGCGTGGAAGCCGGCCTTTACTCCGGGAAATGCATCGTTGATGCACCTAGCCAAGCGCTACGCACCCAAAGCAGCAATCCTTGCGAATGGCAGTCTGCACAATGTCGAGCGGGCGGTGGCTGCGCTGGATGACGGCGCCGACATCCTCACCTTCGGCCGCGGAGCGCTGGCGAATCCCGACTTTCCGCGGCGTTTGTCCGAGCGCGACGTCCTCAACGACTTCGATCCGACGATCCTTGGGCCCATCGCCAAACGTCAAGGAAGCGGAGCTGGCGATGTGAAGCCGACTTGGTTGCTGCGGTTCTCAGGTGGTTACCTAGCCTGTTCTCCGAAGCTCACAAGGTGCACCGGCTTCGCATTTTCGCTCAGAGATAAAGCGCCGCACTGAGGCTCTTCAATTACGAACCAGATGACGATCTTTGGCAGTGTGGCTTGATGCGCACGTCAACCGCTCATCCCATAGCGCAACAATTATTGAGAGGAATCACCATGGATATCAAATCACTCAAGCCAACCATCGTGCTTGTGCACGGGGCCGTCGAAGACTCGTCGCTCTGGACTCATGGAGTGATCCAGCGGCTCCAGCGCGAGGGCCACCCGTTCAAGGTCTTCTCCAATCCCTTGCGTGGCGTGGCGCACGACGCTGCCTACCTGCGTAGTCTGCTGGACACGATCGAGGGGCCCGTGATCCTCGTTTCCCACGCTTACGGCGGGGCCGTCATCAGCCAGGCTGGAGACGACCCCAAGGTCAAGGGACTAATCTACGCGGGCTCACCTATGCCCGGGGTAGGGGAATCTACAAACGATTGTCTCGAACGTTTTCCCGGCGGAGACTTCGCCTCGTCCGTCGATCTGATCCCATACACCTTGCCTGACGGAACCAGCGGCACGAATCTCCACGTCAAAGCCGATAAGTACAGCTACCTCCTCGCCGCCGACGTGCCTGAGAGCGTGCTCGCCCTGATGATCGCCACCCAACGGCCCATCGCCTTGGCAGCCCTCCAAGAGCCACTGACATCGGCTGCATGGATGAGCAAGCCAAGCTGGCAAATCAGGCCCCTGCTGGATCCCGTCATCCCCCAGGAAGAATTTAAGTTCGAAGCCGAGCGCGCCCACGCTCACGTCATTGAGCTGAAATCTTCGCACGCCATCCCCATCACTTTCCCGGATGTCGTGGTCGATGTGATCGAACAGGCCGTCCGCGCGGTCGCTCCCTGATTGCAGTCTGGCGTGCCTGCGCCGCGCCGCTGCGGAGAAGGCGCCGATCCACACGGTGGTTTCAGGATTGCTGCTGAATCATCGACGGTTTCTAGCTGGACCGAAAACGCCTTTATTACTAGGAGGCCTATTTGGGTAGTGCAAATGCAACTGTGTACGACCGAATGTAACTAACACCCACTGTTCAAGAGAGGATATTTCCAAATGGCTAATTTCGCGTTGTTTGTTGAATTGAAGGCAAAACAAGGAAAGGAATCGGAAGTTGAGGCGTTTCTAAGCGGGGAGGCCAAGCTGGTAAGAGGAGAAGCTGGAACGCTGACGTGGCACGCGGCGAAAGACGAAGGTGAGCCTGGAGTATATGTGGTCTTCGACACCTTCAACGACGAAGTTGCCCGCGAAGCTCATTTGAACGGCGAAGCCGGACAGGAACTTGCGGCGAATGCGGAGAGGCTGTTTTCCGAAGTTAAGATTCATCGGCTTCAGGTGGTCGCCGAGAAGTAAGGCCTCGAGGCGACGCTTCGTTGTAAAAAAAATGACATGAACCGGGCCACAGGCCATCGTTTTGTCGGCCGCGACGAAACGGCTAAGGCGCGCTTGGTCGGAAGCATTCCAGCCAAGCGTGCCGCAACGATGGGCGAGATCTCCGAGACGATCGTTTTCATCGCGTCTGCCAAGGCCCCGTACCTCACAGGCCGATCCATCGCAGTTGATGGCGACTACACCGCTCGATAAGAGCAATTCAATTTGCACCCTCGTTTTCAACCACCATCAGGAGGTCACCATGACCACCATCACCGTTCCTACCCGCGAAGAAGTCAGCGTACGCAACCAAGCCCTTTTCGATGATCTCAAAAAGGGCCTTGGGATGGTTCCCAACCTCTACGCCACGTTTGCCCTTTCGGAGACGGCACTTGCCACTTACTTGGCATTGCAAAACGCCAAGAGCAGCATCTCTGGCAAGGCTCGCGAGGTCGTCAACCTCGTCGTCAGTCAAGTCAACGAATGCGAGTATTGCTTGGCCGCCCACACCATGCTCGGGAAATTGAACGGTTTCACTGATGAGCAAATCATCGAAATCCGGCATGGCCAAGCGAGCTTCGACACCAAGCTCGACGCACTAGCCCGCTTGACCAAAGGCATCACGCAAAGCCGTGGCCACGTTGACCAAGCCTTGGTAGAAGCATTCTTTGCCACAGGCTGGACAAAGGAAAACCTAGTGGATGTCATCGTCATCGTTGGCGACAAAACGGTAAGCAACTACCTGCACTCGACCACGAAAATTCCAGTGGACTTTGCTGTTGCCCCGAAGCTGGATTGATTTGACAAAGCAAGGGGAACGTCATGCAAAGCGCGATTCCAGTCCAGCGTCAGTAAGAGAGCAAAGCAGATGCTTATGATCTTGCGCCGGGTATTTCCGTAGGGCTGCTGGCGGCCAGCGTTGATGATCTCATAGCGTCTACGCACGCTAGGGGATTGGTCGCGCAATAGCCGTGGCACCCGCCGCTGCAGACTGCGGCGTCATGGATCCGAGAGACATGTCGTCATGTCGAACGAATCCACGGACGTGACCTTGCGGGCCAAGACGGCTGAGCGAATGGGACGCTTGGGTGTTGCTATCAACAACTTAGTCTGATCGGACTCAACGGCATGGAATTAACCCTTGGCGCCGGGAACAGCGGCGGCAATTGGTACGACAATCCACGAATATTTCCAGCGTATTTTTCGCCAACTCAACGCTTCGCGAGGCATGCTCACCCAACGACGCGATCCGCCGAAGCAAGGCAAGCGCACGGGCATCCCCGCCTTGGGTTACGTAAAGGGTTTTAGCAGGATCGTGGCCACGTCGGATGGGTGCGAATCTGAAATGGCGCCAGCCAATCGCGGCAAATAATTGTGACCTCGGTGACCTCCGTGACGTGATCGACGTCAGCGGTTTACCACACGCGCTGGAATGAACGCCCAGATCAAACAGGCGGACAGGGTTAGCGTACCGGCAACCAGGTACAGCCCGGACGACAGCGTGCCGGTCTGGCCTTTCAGCCAGCCATAACGGTCGGACTGACGAAGCCGGCCAGATTCGCGGTCGAATTGATCAGCGCGATACCCGCGGCGGCACCTACACCGCCCAAGAACGACGTGGGCAAAGCCCAAAACATAAGTAGGCGCTGATAATGCCTACCGCTACCATCCTCAGCCCCACCATCGACAGCACCGAACTGCCGGCCACGTTGGCACACAACACGAAGCCGCAGGCTGCGAACAGGGTCGGCACGATCACATGCCAACGTCGTTCGCGCCGCTTGTCCGCGCTGCGGCCAATCAGCAGCATGCCAATCAGCGCAGCCGTGTAGGCGATCATCGTCATGAAGCCGATCAGCGCCGGACTCTTGATGCAGGTGCCCTTGATGATGGTCGGTTGCCAGAAGTTCAGTGCATACGAGCCCATGATGATGCCGAACAGGATCAGCGCGAGCAGACAGACGCGGCCGGAGCGGAACACCTGACTCACCGAACCATGCGTCCTGGTTTCGCCTTCCATGTCGAGGTCGAACTGGACCCGTGTTAGCGCTTTGGGCGCGAAGTTTAGCCGCGCCGTGCCGACGCAACGGCGTCAATGCTGGGCCGAACTTCGGCAAACGCGTCGCGTCCGGTCGAGGCGAGATCAATACCAGCGGTCTCCGGCGCAAGCATCAGGGCGATCAGCGATACAGCTGATACGAAAATCAGCCACACCGCGATTGGCCACGGCGAGCCGCCCGAGAGCGCGAGGCCTGCTGTCGCGATTAGCGGCGACGGGCCGCCCGCGACAATCGCGACCAGCTGCGCGCCGATCGACATTCCGGAATAGCGAACCTGAGGCTCGAATAGTTCGGCAAAGTACGCCGCCTGCGGCGCATACATTGCCGCCCAGCCGACTGCGAGCGCTAGGACAAGTGCGAGTAGGATCAGCATCGGCTGGGTCGTTTGCAGCAGCCAGAAGAACGGATAAGCAAACAGCAGCGTGAATACGACGCCTCCGATAAACACTGGCTTGCGGCCGATGTAGTCGGTCAACAGCCCAAAGAGCGGAATTGTGAACACGGTCGCGAGCGCAGCTACTATCAAAGCTCCTAAGATTACGTAACGCGGTACGTGTAGATGCTGCGTCGCATAGGACAGACTGAACACGCTGAAGATGAAGAACGAACCGTTCTCCGCGAAGCGTGCGCCAATAACAAGTAACACGCGTTTTTTGTTTCGCTTCATCACTTCAAGAACGGGATAGCGCGCGACCGTCTTCTTAGTCGTCATTTCCGTGAAAACGGGTGTCTCCTCGACCGCAAGCGGAGCGTGTCAATGAGTTTGCGACACCTGGGTGTTTACTTTCAGTGAGCAAGCGTCAAATTTTGTGCGGGTTTGGGATTCCTTCTTTTTGGGTGGGTTGATCCATGCGGCGACGGGCAATTCGGGTGGTCGCGGTGCGACACGCTTGAAACGCTCGGGGTGGGCCAGGAAGGCGGCATCCAGGGTGGCGCAGCGCGTTCTGGTGAGCGCTTGAGCGCCGCCGTAATGAACGGTGTGCGGGGTCATGAGCGCGATCCCTGAATGACGATGCTCGGTGTTGTACCAGGCAAAGAATGTCTGGCAGTGCGCCCGGGCGTCCTCAATGCAACCGAAACGATCCGGGAAGTCAGGACGATATTTAAGCGTCTTGAAGTGCGATTCGGAGAAGGGGTTGTCATTGGAAACATAAGGCCGACTATGAGTCTTGACGACTTCCAGATCGACCAGCAAGGCAGCGACAGTCTTCGAGCGCATGCTGGTGCCGCGATCGGCGTGCAGTGTGAGGCAACCCGGTTCGATGTTTTGTCCGGCGACGGTATCGGCAATCAGCATTTCGGCCAGTTCAGCAGTCTCCCGGGGAGCGATCATCCAGCCCACTACGTAGCGGCTGAAGATATCAAGGATCACGTACAGATGGAAGTACGTCCACTTTCCTGGGCCGCGTAACTTGGTGATATCCCAGGACCACACTTCATTGGGTTGCACCGCTAACAGCTCCGGCCGGGTGTAGGACGGATGAGTCAATTGCCGGCGCCGTTCACGTACCTGGTCGGCGCCGGCGAGCAGCCGGTACATGGTGCGTACCGAGCCGAGATAGACCCCCTCGTCAAGCAGGGTGGCGTAGGTTTGCCGCGGTGAGCAATTAGCGAAACGCTCGCTGTTGAGCGCGTCGAGCACGCACCAGCGCTCGAGTTCGCTCAATGCCAGAGGAGGCCGGGGACGAGCTCTGGGCGGCGCTGGTTGCGCGACCAGATGACGTGCCGCGGCGCGCTGTCGGTACACGAGTGAGCGATCGATGTTCATGACCCGGCAGGCACGTGCCACGCCGACATCCGGCACCAGGAGGTTCACTCCGTCCAAGCGGAGTTGCCATCCGTGTCCTCTTCGTTCTGCAGAGCCATTAAGGAGGAAACTTTTTTTTGAACATCGATGATCAACCGCGCCTGCATAAGCTGTCGCCGCAGACGATCGATCTCGCGTGTCAGCGCGGCCGTTCGACGGGTCTCGGCGATCACCGGATCGGCCTTGTTTCCCCGCTTGCGCGGATCGAGACCGGTCTTGCCCTCAGCGGCACGACGCTTGCGCCACGCTGCCAGATTGGACGAATAGATGCCTTCGCGGCGCAGCAGTGCACCGATCTGCCCCGGCTCGCTACACCGGTCAGCCTCGGCCAGGATGCGTCGTTTCTCGCTGGCGGAGAATTGCCGACGTCGGGCGATCGCGACCACCTCGGGCTGCGCTGGAGCCGCGCTGGAAGCCGCGTCTGCGCTCGCCCTGCGGGCTCCCTCCAACGCGGCTTCCAGCCCAGCGGGCTGTGGAACGGGCTTCACTACAGATTTCATCGAATTGGCCATGAATTGCATCCTGTCTTTGTACTCTAATTGGTCCAAGGCAGGTGTCGCATCTCATATTGGCACGCAGGGAGCGAGCTTCAGCATGTCCTCAATCGTGGTGAAGCCGTACACACCGTGCAGCGGGCGATACACATAGGCAAAATTCCGGCGGAACTAACGAAGCATCACGAATCACTCGCAGCCGTGTCGTCGTCGCTGGCGTTGCTCACCAACGCCGTAATGGCTTGGAACACGATGCATATGCAACGCGCCGTTGGTCAGATCGAGGCGATGAGTGGGGACGTCCTTCGGGCTGTGGACCTGCGGCGAATTGCACCCACCTATCTGGAAGGCATTAACTTGCGCGGCACGTTCGATTTTCCGATCGCCCGCTATGCAGACCGTGTCTTGCCCAGCCTAGTGGATGGTCTGAGTGTAAATGAGCTTCGCTCTGCGTGACGCTGGCCGTAGGCCGAATTAAAACTATCACCGGTGCAAAAATAAAACCGGCAATTCGCTAATGGGTGGCTTCTCGAAGGCCCATATCCGATGACTGGCTGCGTCTGACCGGCGACGCGTGACAGCAGCAGTTGCTTTAACTGTGGAAGACACACATTGTGCAACTCGTAGTCGTCAACGATACGCCGGCGAGCGCGATCCCTGATCGCACTGAAATTCGAAAGGCTCTTGCACGCGGTGTCGATCTGACAACGGTACGCGACAATCTCCGACACGCTTCGATCTCGACGACGTCGGTCTACTTGCATAGCGACGAAGTGAAACGTGCCAAACAGATCCGCGAAGCGTTCGCTGCCAGGCGAACTGCGCTGAAAAAAGCTTGACCGGATTTTGTGTTCCGTTGCTCGCGTACCCTGAGCTTCGAGTCGTCGCCATAAAGGCGTTCCCGCTGCCTGAAAGAGACCAGACAGGAAGCACTTGATTTAATGAGATTTTTTAATAGGGCCGTTTTGCAAAGCCGCATGGCGCCTACGCGCTGCTATCCCCGCAAAATGCAACGAAATCAAGGGGACCCCCACTAGCCGCTAACGGTCGCCTTAAAGCCTACGCCGCCTTCGAGAAAAAAAGATATCTAGTGCAGGGTGGGGCCAAGTGAAAGTCGCTATTGGTGTCACCTTGTTTGCTCGCCACGCACGCATACTCCCATTGACACTCGCTGGGTCGGTCTTTCGTGATACCAGTTTGCTTGCTCAGTTTCTGCGCTGCAGCCTGCGCGTCTGTTCAGGCCACCTGGCGCGAAAGGTCACGTGCGGCCAGGAAGGGTCGCCCGCTAGTATTGGAATCCGGCCATATCGATGTCGTCTCCGCCCATGAATCTGTTATTCGGTTCCTAAAAGAGAGAATCGCTAGATCCTTCGCGTGGTCCGCACGGCCCCACGAAAGGGGAAAAACGAGCGACGTCACGACGATCGGCCGTATCCGCAGCGCGCTCGCATCACCCTTCTTGCGATATGTCCGGTCGATCGAGCCAGGACGCTTCTGCAGTGACATTAACCATTTGCTCAATCGGAACGCCGTTTTTTTCAACTTGCAGAGGACGTTGCGCTGGCAGAATTTAAACATGGCAGTAACAAATCGAAAAGCTCACGGGCGCGCAGTGGTCTCGACACTGCTTTCTCAGCCAAGTGAGCAACATGACGGAGATGAAGTAAATGAAATATCGGACCGCGATGTGCGTCTGCGCTGCGCTTCTTTGCGCTTCTTCGTCCGCACGGGCGCAAGATGAAGAAGACGCGCCGCCCCCGCAGCCTGTGGGCGCAAGTACAGTGACGCTGTACGGTTTGATCGATCAAGGTGTCGAGTTCGTCAACAACGTCGCCAACGGCAAAAACAAGACGGCGAACGGATGGCGCACGGGGGACGGAACCGCTACCTCGTACTTCGGTATCCGAGGCAGCGAGGACCTGGGAAGCGGAGTAAAAGCAATCTTCGATTTGCAGGGCGGATTCAGCCCGACGACCGGTGCATCGAGGCAGGGCGGACGTCTGTTCGGACGGCAGTCGTATGTTGGCCTTGATGGAAAATATGGCCGCCTGACCTTCGGACGGCAGTACACGATGCGTTTCTACGGCATCTCTTTCATCAACCCGTTCGGCACGGGCGCGCAGGGCCTGACGACACTCGACAACGGAATCGCCAACGCACGCGCGGATAACTCCGTCAGCTATCGCTACTTCCTGGGCGACTTCGAAGGGGGTGTCAACTACAGCTTTGGCCGCGATGCGGTCGCGGGCAACAGCAACGTCGCGACCAACTGTCCAGGCCAGACCTCTCCTTCAAATCAGTGCCGGGAGTATTCTGCGTTGCTGAAATACGAAGGGCATGTCTGGGGCCTGGCAACTTCCTACGAACGCAACTATGGCGGCACATCCGCAACATGGGGCGGCCTGACTTCGCCGGGTCTCACGGACAGCCGCTTCACGCTAGGTGGCTACTTCATGATCCAAAAGGCGAAGTTCGGCGTGGGCTGGATCAGGCGAGTGAACGAAGGGATCACCACGCCAAGAAGCAACCTTTTGTGGGTGACCGGAACGGTCCCGGTGACGCCGTTTTTCCATATTGACGGAATGCTGGCACAACTCAGATACGCGCACTCGCCTAACAAGGCGCTCGTCGAGGTCTTGCGCGGCGAATATCTGCTTTCCAAGCGGACTTTGCTGTATCTGACCGGCGAGCACATTCACAATTCCGGCAATCTTTCGCTCGCCGCGACGACGCTTGCCCCGGTGCCGACACCCATGGCCGGTGGATCTCAGATTTCTGTCATCGCAGGCATCCGGCACACGTTCTAAGGGAAAGCCGGGGAACCGCCTGGTTCCCCGCTCTTCGTCTAGCTGGTGTGCTTCGCGGCAGCGATCGCCGTCGACATATCGGCCACCGCGCTGAACGGTTGTTTTCGCTTCAGGCTCCCCGCGCCGATATCCATCTCCTGCAGATACACGATGTCACTCTCAGTCAGCGACAGATCCCTCGAATACGGACGCTGCGTCTGGTTGAAGTCCCAGATCGCCTGGGCCGACGCAGCGTCGAATTTCTTTTGGGCGCGCTTGCGAGCGTCAAAGAAAGCGTCATGAGAGGCTGGTGACATGAGAAAGTCGTACAGCGCGCCATAGGCAGCTATCACCGAGACCAATCCTTCGTGCTTTTCTCCGAGCGCCAGATCCGATGCGTAGGCCGTCTGGAAGACGCAGCTCGGCAGCGCCCGCCACATGTCGCCTTCGCCGATAACCGTCAGACCCGCGTCGTCATTGAGATGGGAGATGCTGGAGCAGCACGCATCGGCTGCTCCGTGAGCAACCGCGTCAAAGCATTGGTCGTTGCTGCCCCGATCAACGAATTCGATTTTCGAAGCGTCGATGCTTTTCTCCTTCATCAATCTAAGCATAAGTGTGTGCAGCAAGCCGAGCTTCGGTCCAACCGCGACGGTCTTTCCCTGCAGATCGGCTAGCGTTTTCGCGCCGTCGGGCCGGGCAAAAATCGTCAGCGCGCACTTCTTCATGCCTGCGCCGATAATTTTCACTTGCGCCCCCTGCTCGATGCGCGTGAGCACCAAGTTGTACCCGGAGACCATGCACACGTCTGCTGTGCCGCGTGCAATGGCGTCGAACGGCCCAGTCGGACCAGGCACCTGAATGATCCGCGCATCGACGCCGTAGGTCTTGAAGCATCCGAGTTCATCCATCAACGCGTTCAACGTCGCGTTCTCGAGGCCCGGATTACTGACAATCCGGATTTCGGCGCCGGTGGCTTTGGCGACATAAGGTGCGGCGAGTCCGCTCGTCGCCAGCCCCACACCGAGTGCTCCCGCCTTGCGCAGAAAATCGCGGCGGGTCGAGTCGTACGTCATCTCCATATCTCCTAACACCGGTCGAGCCGGCTGGTAGTTGTTGGGAACGTTGCGCGAGAAAAATCGATAAGCATGCGTCGCGATCAGGATCGCTCGCATTGTCGATCGCACGCATATATCCAATGCACAATGTGCCGAGCTCATGCACGAGCGATTGTGCCCACGCATCCAGATCCGGTCGATTGAGTAAAATGTCTGGTAACTTAACCATTTGCTCATACCGTTAGAGGGGTGCGACGTGTCGGCAGAACTCGACTGGTATCTGCAGGTCAACCTCAAGGCTAGACACTTGCGGCTACTGGTGACAATCGACACGCATCGCAATCTGAGCCAGGTGGCCGAAGTCACGCACGTCACATTGCCCGCTGTCTCGAAGTCACTGGCGGAACTTGAGCATGGACTCGGTGTTGTGCTTTTCACGCGCACGGGGAAAGGTTTAGTGCCCACGCCGCACGGCGAGTGCCTGACGCGCCACGCGCGATCGATGCTGCACATCCTGCATCAGGCGCGCGACGAGTTGCAAGCGTTGAGCGCCGGGACCGAGGGAAAGGTCGAAATCGGCGTGCTGCCCGTGTCGGCTTCGATCCTGCTGACTCACGCGTTGAACCTGCTCAAGCGGCTTTCGCCGGGAACCAATGTGAAGATCGTCGAAGGCTCCGCGGCGTCGTTGCTGCCCGAGCTGTGGCAAGGTCATCTCGATCTCGTTGTCGGTCGTCTGCCCCCTCCAGATGCGCTAGGGAGCTTCGAGGAAAAGGAGCTTCTCGATGAACCCGTCGTGCTCGTGACAGGCGGGCAACACCCGCTGGCGCTCAGGAAAACACTGCAATGGCCGGATCTGCTTCCGTATCCCTGGATACTCCCGCCCATTGGCTCGATCCTCCGCGATCCGCTGGAACGGGCACTGGAATCACACGCTGTACCGCTCACCAACAACTACATTGAGACGCTGTCGCTGCACGTCATCCGCGCACACTTGCAGGTGTCCGACTGCATCGCAGTGATGGCAGACACGTCCGCCCGTGACACCAGCCTTCCGCAACCGCTTTATACGCTGCCGCTAAGCCTGCCTCGCCTGCTGCGGCCCGCCGGTGTGCTTTGGAATCGGGTCCGGACACTCACGCCGAGCGCGCAACTTATGATCTCCTGCCTCGAAGAGACAGCCGGCCGTCTGGCAGAAGAAGGCCAGAAAAACGCTGGTATTCCTTAAGGTCCGGCTGAGCTGGCGCCGAAGGCCGCTTATCCCGGCCTTAACCATTCACTCAACTCGGTAGCGGATTTTCTCAATCCGGGGCGTTCAGCCCACTGGCACAATTGGCTCACGCTCACCGATAACGAGCCACGACGCGAACTGCCGCTGGGAGGCAAGCTCTGCCGATCGCGGCGAGGACAGTTCCGCGCATATAACGGAGACAGGAAAGATCATGAATTACAGGACCGCAATTTGCACGTGCGCGGCGCTGTTCGGCTTCGCCGTGACGGCATTTGCCTCGCCTGCGTCCAGTCAATCCGTGGAAGACTTCTATCGCGGCAAGGTGTTGACCCTGGTTGTCAGCGCTGACGCCGGGACGCCGACGGACATCATCGCGCGCCAGTTCTCGCGCTTCTTCGTCAAGTACGTTCCGGGACATCCCAAAGCCATCGTGATGAACGTGGTGGGCGCAGGCGGCATGGTCGCGGCGGCATCGCTCCAGTCGCGACAACTAAGCGATGGCACTGTCATCGGCTTCCTGCAGCGAAACAACCTCTATATTCCGCTTCTCGACGAACGGCAGAACCGGTTCGATCCGCGCAAGGTCCGATGGCTCGGCAGCCTCAACAAAGTCGAATACTGCCTGGTGTCCATGACGCGATCCGGCGTGGTCAAGGCGGATGATCTCAGCAAAAAGAAGATGTATATCGGCGCCACCGGATTCGCCAATGAGGACCGCACGTTGCCCGCCCTGCTGGACGAGTACATCGGCGCGAAGATGAGTATCGTGCCGGGCTATACCGGGCGCGGGGAGGTTTATCTGGCGATGCAGCGTGGTGAAGTCGACGGCTGGGCATCCACCATCGACGGCCTGCAACAGGGCGAGCCGGTGCGCCTGCTCAAGACCGGACAGATGAAGGTGCTGCTGCACCTGGGCTGGCAAAGCCCCGCCGGCTTCACGGATGTCCCGAACCTGTCCTCCTATATCACGCGACCGGACGTGAAGGCGCTCTTCAATCTGTTCATCCTGCCATTTCAGGCCGGCCGTCCCATCGCCGTGCCGAATGGCGTTCCGCAGGATCGGCTTCAGGCGCTGCGTGATGCGTTCGCAAAAACCATCGCCGATCCGGACTTCATCGATGCCATGAAGCAGTCGGGTTATCCCATCGACCCGATCGATGGAAATGCGGTGGAGCAGATCGTCGCGAAGTTATATGCCACGCCCGAGCCGCAGCTCGAGGACGCCCGCAAGCTCATCTTCAGTTCTCATTGATCAAGCGCGTATCGGCCGCTTTCACCGCAAGGGCCTGCAACAACACCATCACCAAACGGCAAACCAACATGACGCCCGAAATCATCGACATTCATCCGCACATTATCTCGACCGACCTAGACCGCTATCCGATCGCGCCTCAGCATGGACATCGATCGAAGTGGTCGGCAACCCGGCCCATCACGTTCGAACAGCTCATAGCCGAGATGGATGAGGCAGGCGTGTCCAAGGCTGCGATCGTGCATTCGTCGACGACTTACGGCACCAACAATTCGTACGTCGCCGACAGCGTGGCGAAACATCCAGATCGGTTCACGGGCGTGTATTCCTTCGACCTGCTGGCCCCCGACGCGCTGACGACCTTCGATTACTGGCTCGCGCGCGGTATGGGCGGGATTCGGCTTTTCACCGGCGGCGCCACGCATCAAAGCGACGGAAGCTGGCTGGTGAATCCCGCGACTTTCCCGATCTGGGAACGTTGTGGGGCGCTCGCCATGACCATGGCGGTGCAGACGACACCGGACGGTTTGTCGATGGTTGCGGAACTGGCAGGGCGCTTCCCGGCCGTGAAGATCGTGCTTGATCACTGCGGCCGGCCGAATCTGGAAGATGGGCCGCCTTATGCGAATTGCGAAGGGCTGTTCGCGCTCGCGAAATACGACAACGTCTACATGAAGATTACACCGCGCACGTTCGATCTTGCTCAGGCAGCGCCGGGTGGTGCGGAGCCATTCTTTGCAAAGCTCGTGGACGTGTTCGGGGCCGACCATCTGGCTTTCGGCTCGAATTATCCAGCGTCCGCAGGCCCGTTGAAGAGCCTTATCGAACAAGGAAACGCTTGCTTCGCGGCCCTCGGCGATGAAGAGCGTGCCTGGGTGTGGGGACGTACCGCCAAGGCTCTTTATCCGATGCTGGCAGGCTGAGCCGCCCATGCAAGCGAAGACCTCGGCCTTGTCCGGCGGCAAGGTCTTCGGCTCGCGTCGGACTTAAAAATAGGTGAGCCTACGAAGCCCACCATTCCATCAGGATGAGACATGGAGTTCTTCAATGATTCAACGTTAATGGCGGCTGGACATGCGCTGTCGACGATCTTGCAGTTCAACCGGATCATCTTTCTGGTATTCGGCGTGACAGTCGGGCTGGCAATCGGTCTGCTGCCGGGGATTGGCGGATTGACGGGTTTTGCGCTCCTGGTGCCGTTCACGTACACGATGGACCCCTATGCCGCGTTCGCTATGCTGCTCGGCATGGCATCGGTCATCACTACATCCGATGTGATTCCGGCCGTGCTCTTTGGCGTGCCCGGTCATGCGGCCTCTCAGGCAACAGTGCTTGACGGTCTGCCGATGACCAAACGAGGCGAAGCGGCGCGAGCGCTGAGCGCTTGCTACACGTCGTCGCTGATGGGCGGACTTATCGGCGCGCTCATCCTTGCAGTCTCGCTGCCTCTGGTGCGCCCGTTCGTGCTGTCGATCGGTACGCCGGAGATGTTGGCACTCACCGTGTTCGGCGTGTCAATGGTGTCGGCGCTGTCAGGCAACGCGCCGCTGCGAGGCGTCGTTGCGGCTTGCTTTGGCATTCTCGTAGGGATGATCGGCACCAATGTCGCGACCGGCCAGATGCGCTGGACCGGCAACATTCTTTATCTGCAAGACGGCATCCCGCTGGTGCCGATCATCCTCGGCATCTTCGCTTTGCCCGAGTTGTGCGATCTCGCCATCCGTCGTGCGGCCATTGCGGAGAATGTGAAGTTCACCTCGCGCCAAGGCATGCGCCAGGGTGTTATCGACACTTTTCAAAACTGGTTCCTGGTGCTGCGTTGCGGCGCTCTTGGTGCAATCCTCGGTGCGGTGCCGGGCATTACCGGCGCAGTGACGGACTGGCTCGCGTACGGCCACGCGCTGCAGACGGCGAAGGGCGCGAAGCAGACCTTCACCACGGGCGACGTACGTGGCGTGATCGCGCCAGAAGCGGCGAATAACGCGAGAGAGGGCGGCAGCCTCGTGCCCATGCTGGCGTTCGGCGTACCCGGTGGCGCGGCGCAGGCCATTCTGCTGGGTGCGATGATGGTGCACGGGTTTATCCCCGGCCCCGACATGCTGACCAAGCACCTCGACTTCACCTATTCGATGGTCTGGTCCATCGCCCTCGCCAACATCTTTGGTGCGGGACTTTGCTTCTTGTTGAGCGGTCAGTTTGCCAAAGTCTCTACGCTTCGCTACACGCTCATTCTTCCGGTGATCATGCCCGTCATCTTTGTCGGCGCGTTTCAGGGATCGCGGAGCTGGGGCGACCTCTTCGTGCTGTTGATCGCCGGTGTGATCGGATGGACGATGAAACGGCTCAAATGGGCGCGTCCGCCTTTGATTCTCGGTCTCGTGCTCGGTGTGCTGATGGAGCGATACATGTCGATTTCGTTCGTGCGCTACGGCATGGACTGGCTTGCGCGACCGGTCGTGATCGTTCTTCTGAGTCTGGCTGCGCTGGTGTTCTTCAAGCCGCTCTTCTCGGCGTTGCGTAGCGGCGGATTCGCGCAATTCAAACCGAGCGGCTCGATTGTCCTGAAACGCGAGGATCTCTTCTATGTGTTTTTCATTGGCATCGGGCTGTATATGCTGGTGAGTTCGCAGAGTTGGCTCCTCATGGCGAGGATCGGGCCAACGGCTGTGGCCAGTATTCTTGTCATTGCAGGGACCGTTAGTCTCGCGTACAAATGTTTCGTGATTCCGGCTCACGGCGTCGCGCATGCCAACAACAGCGTTCATATGGATGTATCGAGCGATCACGGCGAGAAGCTGCCTGGCAAGACCGTGCTCGCTCGTGCTGCCCGATTTTTCAGTTGGTTCCTGGGGTTCCTGGCCTGTATGTCGCTAATCGGCATGTTGCCGACGGTGCCGTTAATGATTGCGGCGTACATGCGGACCGAAGGACGTGAGACCTGGAAGCTCAGCCTGATTCTCGCTGGTTGCGTGACCGTGTTTCTCTACGTCGTCTTCGATCAGATCCTTCATATTCCCTGGCCGGACAGCCTCCTCGGAAAGTGGTTGCCAGGGCTGGGCGGAACTTGATTTTTCAATGAAAGGAAAAACGCATGACGCAAGATCGTCTCGCGCGCATCGACGCGAAGCAAGCTACGGAAGAACAAACACGCGTTATCGCACGCTTGGGCGAAGGACGCGGGCGGATTCCCACACCCTTCAACATCTGGCTGCACAACCCGAGGTTGGCCGAAGGGATGGAGATCATCGGCACGCACGTCGATCATTCCCCGGTACTCAGCGAGGCGGAAACTGAAGTAACAATCCTTTCCACCGCGGTATTCTGGAATGCCCCTTACGTAATTGCGAACCATCGTCGCCATGCGCTGAAGGCCGGCGTACCTGAGGCGGTCGTTGCTGCGATTTTGGACAGGCGCAGGCCCGAAGGCGAACCGGGTCGCGTCGGACTCTTATGCGAAGCGGTCAGCGACATCCTCGACGGCGGATCGATCGACGATGCGCGTTTCGCCAGATACGATGCGGAACTGGGTCGCGCGGTCATCGCAGAATTGCTTATCACGATCGGCTACTTCACCTCGATTTCCCTCGGTATGACCTTGCACGCCCTGCAGCCCAAGGATTGAACCGACTGCGGGTGTTGATTAATGTTGCGAAGCTGCAGGAGATTTATCGTGTCGGGACTCGACAGCTATTTGCAGGTGAATCTGAAGGCGAGGCATCTCCGCCTGATCGTGACTATTGATACCTATCGCAATCTGACGCAGGTGGCGGAAGTCACCCATGTCACGATGCCGGCAGTATCAAAGTCACTATCGGAACTCGAGCGTGGACTCGGATTCACGCTCTTTGCACGCACGGCACAAGGGCTTGTGCCCACACCGCACGGCGAATGCCTCATACGTCATGCCCGGGAAATGCTGACGATCCTGCATCAGGCGCGCGATGAAATGAAAGCGCTGACTTCGGGTACGGAGGGTAAGGTTCACATCGGCATGTTGCCCGCTTCGGCCTCAGCGCTATTACCGCAGGCGTTGAACCTGTTGAAGATCCGGTCACCCGGAACCAACGTTCGGGTGGTCGAAGGCACGCGCGGTTCACTCCTTCCCGAGTTGTGGCAAGGGCGCCTCGACCTGATCGTCGGGCGACTGCCCGCGCCGGACACCCTCGGCAGTTTCGATGAAAAGGCGCTGCTCGAAGAACCCGTGACCTTAATGACGGGGCGGCACCATCCGCTGGCGCGACGCAAAAATCTGAATTGGTCGGATCTTCAGCCTTATCCCTGGGTCTTGCCGCCGCAAGGCTCGATCCTGAGAGATTCGCTCGAACGGACGCTGAGGGCCCATGACGTAACGCTGACAAACAATTACATCGAGACGCTTTCCGTCCATGTGACTCGCGCCCATCTGCAGATTTCGGATTTCATTGCCGTCATGGTGGGCACGCCCGCCAAAGATGGCGCACAACCCTTATATGCGCTTCCCCTGACGTTGCCTCGGCTATTGCGTCCGTCGGGCGTGCTCTGGAACCGCAACCGCGGGCTCACGCCCAGCGCGCAACTGATGGTCGCGTGTCTGGAAGAGGCTGCCCAGCAGTTGCAGAGCGGCACTGGCTAAAGAATGAAGCCGCACGGTTTGATATCGCACTTTTTTCTTTCCCATATTAGTTAGATATCCTTATGTAAAAGCGCGAACTCGTTCTTTCCAGATAAGCGCACCTTTACCAAATGGTTAAACCGCAAGCCAGTTAATTCAATAGACGGCAGAGGGCGTCTCGAAAGATCATGTCGTCAACAAAACGCATGCGTGTAACTGCTCGAATCGCGGCGTCATGACGTAACGAATGAAATTGACGACTTGATCGATCATTCTTCCAAGGAGACTAAAATTGACTAAGAAAGTCCATCTCACGCTCGCGATTGCCGAGCATCCGCACACCTCGGCCATTCGCGACGGGTCGGTCCCCATCGAGGGTGTCGACGCAGAGTTCATCACTGTTCAGCCGCAAATTGGCGCCTTTCGCCGCATGGTTCGCGACGTAGAATTCGACGTGTGCGAGCTGGCGCCGACCACCTACATCATTGCTCGCGCATATGGCGCGCCGTTCGTCGCGCTGCCAATCTTCGTTGTACGCCGCTTTCACCACTCCGGTCTGCTGGTGCGCCCGGACGCCGGTATCAAGACGCCCAAGGATCTTGAAGGCAAGAAGGTTGGTGTGCGCGCCTACTCGGTGACGACCGGTGCATGGACACGGCAGGTTCTTATCGACGAATTCGATCTGGATGCGTCGAAGGTGACCTGGGTCGTCGATGACGAAGAACATGTCACGCAACTCGAGCTGCCGCCGAACGTGATCCACGCGCCCAAAGGCACATCGCTGGCGGAGATGATGGCCAAGGGCGAACTCGTTGCTGGTTTTCACGGTAATGCAGGCATCGGCCGCACCGGCGATCCAACCGGTGGCTGGAAGGAAGTCGAGGCGGACTATCCGGATCTGTTTCCTAACGCGACGGAACTAGAAGCTGAGTACTACGCCCGCACCGGCGTGTATCCGATGCACGGCACTATCGTCGTCAAGGACTCGGTGCTGGCTGAGCATCCGTGGGTCGCGAAGTCGCTCTATGACGCGTTCGACAAGGCGAAGAAAGACTGGCTGGCCAAGCTCGATGCAGGCGAGCTGACCGACAAGAAAAACAAGAAGTACATCGAACTGCAAAAGATCGTCGGTCAGGATCCGCTGCCCTACGGCGTTGAAGAAAACCGTAAGACCATCGAAGCGCTCGAAGCGACCGCATTCAAGCAGGGCCTGACGCCGCGGCGCATGTCCATGGATGAGCTTTTCGTCGATCCTCGCATCTGAACCCGCACGGAAGGCCAATACTATGATTATCGATTGCCACGGTCATTTCACGACCGTTCCCGCTTCTTTTCGCGACTGGCGCGCGAAGCAGATCGCGTCCGCCGACGATCCGGCCAATGCTCCGCCGCTGTCCGGCGCATACGTATCCGATGATGACATCCGCGAAGGCGTTGGCAACGGTCAGCTGCGCCTGCAGCAGGAACGCGGAGGCGACCTCACCCTGTTCTCGCCGATCGCTGGCCTGATGAGCCATCACCTCGGCAACGAGCGAACAAGCCTGGAATGGGCGGAGGTATCGAACAACCTCGTGCGCCGAGTCTGCGACATGTATCCGGAGAACTTCGTTCCCGTATGCCAGTTGCCGCAGTCTCCGATTGCACCGCCGAAGAATTCGGTTCCTGAGTTGCGGCGTTGTGTTGAAGAGATGGGATTCGTCGGCTGTAATTTGAATCCAGACCCGACTGGCGGCTACTGGACCGGTAAGCCAATGACAGACCGCGAGTGGTATCCGGTCTATGAAGCACTATGCGATCTCGATGTGCCGGCGATGATTCACGTCGCGGCGTCGTGCAATCCGTGTCATCACGGCACGGGTGCGCACTATCTGAACGCGGATACGTCGGTATTCATGCAGTTGCTGCAAGGCGATCTGTTCAAGGACTTCCCTACATTACGCCTGGTCATCCCGCATGGGGGCGGTGCGGTTCCGTATCACTGGGGACGCTATCGCGGCATGTCGCTGGAAATGGCCAAGCGCCCGCTCGAGGGCCTGCTAAGCAACATTTTCTTCGATACCTGCGTTTATCACCACCCGGGCGTGGAACTGCTGACCAAGGTCGTACCCACGAGCAATGTGCTGTTCGGCTCGGAAATGATCGGCGCGGTGCGCGGACGCGATCCAGACACGGGCGAGTATTTCGACGACACGAAGCGATACATCGACGCGTGCGACGCGCTCAGCGACGCGGATCGGCACGCGATCTTCGAGGGCAACGCACGACGCGTCTATCCGCGTCTGGACAAGCACCTCAAGGCCCGGGGCCTCTGATCAGGCGGAAGAAAGGAAATCATGAATATCATCGACATCCATCCTCATATCATCTCGAACGACGAGCGCCGCTATCCGCCGGCGCCATTGTTCGGCAAGCGCTCGGACTGGTCACAGGAACGCCCGAACACCGTCGAAGCGCTTATCGGAGCGATGGACCAAGCAGGCGTCGCCAAGGCTGCTGTCGTGCATTCGTCGACGACTTACGGCTTCGATAACAGCTACGTGGTGGACGGCTGCAACCAGTATAAGGACCGCCTCATCGCCGTAGGGTCCGTGGATATGCTGGCCGACGACGTGTCGGCCGTCATCAAGACATGGGCGGACAAGGGCTTGGCCGGTCTGCGCATTTTCACCGGTGGGTCCACCAAGGACTTCGATCCGAGCGAACTGGATAACCCCAAGTCGTTCAGGGCGTGGGAAATGCTCGCCGAACTGGACCTGCCGATGTGCATCCAGACAGGACCGGTTGGCCTGCCACAAGTGCGCATGCTTGCCCAGCGGTTCCCGACGGTGAACATCATTCTCGATCACCTTGCGCGTCCCGACGTGCTCGATGGACCCCCGTATGCCAACGCCGCCCCACTGTTCGAGTTGCGCGACCTGCCGAACATCTACATGAAGCTCACGCCGCGCATCTTCGGCGACGTCAAGAAAGAGAAGGCGAGCGCGCAGACGTTCTTCCCGCGCGCGGTCGAGGCATTCGGCGCGCAACGTCTCGCGTGGGGTTCGAATTTCCCGACCTCGACCGGCACGCTCAGCGAGATTCTTGCGACGGCGCAACAAGGGCTCACTTGCCTCAGCGAAGACGATCGCGCGTGGATCTTCGGCAAGACTGCGCAGAAGCTCTATCCGGCATTGAGCTAACACCCGAATCATGTCAAGCGTGCGTGCCGCCGATTGAAGCTGCGCGCCGCGAGAAAGAGAGATCATCATGTCAAACACTCGCCTGAACAGCATCATCCGTGCCTTCGAATCGGGCACGGCCGCGCACGCCGCTTTTGCGAAGCTCGACAAGCAGACCGCTATCGAAATGAGCGATTCGCCCTATGACGGCATCGTCTTCGAGATGGAGCACAACCCGTACGATGTGTCCGCTCTCGGCGACGCACTCCAGTACATGCTCAGTCGCAAACAGATCGCTGAATCCGGGTCGGTGGCGCCCAAGGTCACGCCGCTGGCGCGCATCCCCGCGAACGGCGCCGAAATGAACCAGAGCTTTGCCAAGCAAGTCCTCGATCGTGGCGCCTACGGCGTAATCTGGCCGCATGTGGCCACGGTCGAGCAGGCATACAACGCCGTCGCGTCGTGCCGATATGCGCGGCCCAAGGATGCGCCCCTGTACGAGCCGAAGGGTGCGCGTGGCGACGGCCCCGCCAATGCCGCACGCTATTGGGGCCTATCGATGCAGGAATACTATCAAAAAGCCGATGTCTGGCCACTAGCGCCGCAAGGAGAAATCCTGGTCGGGCTAATGTGCGAAAGCACGCAAGGGATCGAGAACCTCGACGACATCCTTGCCAATGTGCCCGGCATCGGTTTAATCCTGATTGGTGAAGGCGATCTGAGTCAGCAGTTGGGACTTGCGCGTCAGTATGAGCATCCTGAAGTGCTCGCCGCGATGCGCCAGATCGTCGAGACGTGCCACAAGCACAAAGTCGTTGTGGGCAATCCGCATGTGACGGCGAAGAATCAACGCCGCTTGCAGGAGGAAGGGTATCGATTCCTGATGTCGGCACCGGCACGCACCTATGGCGTGGTCGGTCTCGCACGCGAACTGGCAGGCTACTGATGAACGGCGCCGAGAGTCTCGTCGAGACGCTAGTCGGTCAGGGCGTCGATATCTGCTTCGCGAATCCGGGCACGTCGGAGATGCACTTCCTCGCCGCGCTCGGCGGCAATCCGAAAATGCGCGGCGTGCTGTGCCTGTTCGAAGGCGTGGCCACGGGCGCTGCCGACGGCTGGTATCGCATGAAGGACACGCCGGCGTCCACACTGCTGCATCTGGGGCCGGGCCTGGCGAACGGTCTCGCGAACATTCACAATGCGAAGCGCGCGTCGTCGGGCATGGTCAACGTCGTCGGCGAGCATTCAGTGTCGCACCTCAAGTACGATCCGCCGCTGACCTCGGATATTGAAGGTCTGGCGCGGCCGCTTAGCCATTGGGTGCGCCGCGCGGAATCGCCGAACACGATCGCGTGGGATGCGGTTCGGGCCGTGGCCAAGGCCAGCGAGCATCCGGGACAGATCGCCACGCTGATTCTCCCGGGCGATACATCCTGGCAGCAAGTCGACGCAGCGCCGCAGTCGTTACCTGTTCGAACGGCAGTACGCAAGGCGCCGAGCGCCGAACGCATCGAGCACGTCGCGCGGGTGCTTCGCTCGGGAGAGCCAACATTGTTCATTCTGGCGAACAAGGCGACACGTGGCCAGGCGCTCGAGAAGGCCGGTCGCGTCGCGGCTGCTACCGGTGCGTTGCTAGGCACGCAATTCTTCACAGCCCGCATCGAGCGAGGCGCGGGCCGCGTGCCGCTCGCGCGCATTCCGTATGCGGTCGCGCAGGCCACGGCGTTCCTCAAGGACTTCAGGCACATCATCACCGTCGAGACACGAGAACCTGTCGCGTTCTTCGCCTACCCGGACAAACCGAGTCTGCTCAAGACGGAAGGCACGTCCGTGCATCCGCTGGTCGAGGCCGATGAAGACAGCGAACTCGCATTCGACATGCTGCTGCAGGCGCTCGGCGCGCCGGACACGGCGCCGCGTCTCCAGCCGCGCGTCGAGACGCCGGTTCCCACGGGCGCGCTGAACCCCATCAGCATCGCGCATGCGCTGGCGGCGGCGTTACCGGAGCACTGCATCGTCGTGGATGAATCGCTGACGACAGGGCGTGAGTCGATGAACTTGACCATGGGCGCGCCGCCGCACGATCTCATCAACAACATGGGCGGTTCGATTGGGTACGCGACGCCTGTCGCGACCGGCGCGGCGCTGGCCTGCCCTGACCGTCGGGTGTTTTGCATGGTCGGTGACGGCAGTGCGATGTACACCATACAGTCGCTCTGGACACAGGCCCGCGAAGGACTGAACGTCACGACGATCATCTTCGCCAACAACAGCTACGCAATCCTGAAGGCCGAATACGCGAACATGGGAGCGGGCGCACCGGGTGATCGCGCGTTGGCGATGATCGATATCGACAAGCCGCGCATCGACTGGCTGGCGATGGCCAAGAGCATGGGCGTGCCGGGGGTGGCCGTCGAGACGGCCGAAGGCTTCCATAAGGCGTTGATCGATTCGACGCGTGAATCCGGCCCTTGCCTGATCGAAGTACGGCTTTGACATCTAACGATACAAGCAACAGGAGCACACACCATGACAACGACGCAGACCGAAGCGCCGACGCTGCGGGTCAATCTCTCCGAATACGCGGTGACCAAGGCAATGCGGGACGGCCGCGTGAGATCAGACCTCGTGACGCTCGACTACTGCGGGCCGACACCCGCGCACAACGGCTTCAAGGCCATGGTGCGCGAGAGCAAGTTCGACGCCGGCGAACTGGCGATCGTCACCTTCCTGCAGGCGAAAGCATACGGCAAGCCCTACGTCTTGCTGCCCGCGCCCATTTCGGGCCGCTTTCAGCATCATTGCGCCGGTTACAACATCGACTTCGGTCATCTTGATCCAAAGGAGATCGAAGGAAAGAAGGTTGGCGTGCGTACGTACACGCAGACAACCGCGCTGTGGATTCGCGGCATCCTGCGTCACGAATATTGTGTCGATCTAGATAAGGTGACGTGGATGACGCTCGGCGACGGCCACCTCGCCGAATACAGCGATCCGTCCAATTGCCAGCGTCTGCCCGCGGGTTCATCCATTCCGCAAATGATGCTCGATGGAGAACTGACGGCAGCCCTGCTTGGAGAAGACATGCCGAAGGACGAGCGCGTGCGCACGCTCGTGCCCGACCCGCATGCCGCTGCGAATGACTGGTTTGCGCGCACGGGCGTCGTGCCGATCAACCATATGTTCGTGGTGCACGAGAAGTTGTCGAAGGAGCGGCCGGACATCGTGCGCGAGTTGTATCGCATGGTCGTCGAAAGCCGCGACGCCGCGGAGACCCTGCCTGCCGTGTTCCCGCCGATCGGACTGGAAGCGAACCGGAAAGGTCTGCAACTGGCAGTCGATTGGGCGCTCGATCAGAAGATCATTCCGCGTCGTTTGTCCGTCGATGAGCTGTTTGACGATGTAACCGGCAGCCTGGGTTAGAGCGCAGCGAAAGGCGAGGCGTGCCGGTTTCCGACCGGGCGTGGTTCGCGACAAAAAAGTATCGGAGACTCAATCGTGGCGATCATTCGACATCAGCGCGAGAACCGGTGGTGTGTGCTCGTGCTGCTCGCGCTCGGGCTGATGATCTCCCACGTCGATCGCACGAGCATGTCCGCTGCTTTCGCAGACGATCGCTTCGTGAGGGAATTCGCGCTGACGCATGTTCAGCGCGGCTGGCTCGGCTCGGCGATGTTCTGGTCGTACGGCCGGCTTCAGATGCCAATGGGCTGGCTAGTTGATCGCTACGGCGTGAAGTGGCCTTATGCAATCTGCTTTCTGATGTGGTGTCTCGCGGCGGCGGCGACCGGCGTCGTATCGACGCTTGCAGCGCTGATCGTCGTGCGTTTGTTGATTGGCGTTGCGGAATCCGTTTCGGTGCCTGCGACTTATCGGTATCTGGCTGATCACTTCGATGAAACGCGCAAGGGCACAGCGCTCGGCATCTATTCCATTGGTGGAAAAATGGGGCCGGCGCTCGGCGCGCCGATCGCAGCGTGGCTCATTTCAATAAGTTCGTGGAAGGCGATGTTCATCGTCACGGGGCTCGCTGGATTGCTCTGGCTAATGCCATGGCTCGCGATGGTGAAGAGCGACTTTCCATCGAAGGTGGAACTGGCTGCATCGAAAAAAAGGGCGTCGTCGGTGCCGTTGACAAACCTGCTATCGAGTCCGGTGGTGTGGGGCGGGCTGATCACCAACTTCTGCTATAGCTATTTCGCTTTTTATTGCATGACATGGATGCCGGCTTATCTCGTCGAGCAACGCGGATTGACACTCAAGGAATCGGGGCTTTATACGTTCTTCAGCTTCGCCGGCATTGCGATTGTGGCGGCGCTTGCCGGTTGGGCCGCGGACTGGATGATCGCGCGCGGACACGACGCCGTGTTGGTGCGCAAATCATTCATCGTGGCCGGCTTCATGGGCGGCACGACTGTGTTACTGGGCGCGTATTCGCATTCGCCGCAGATGGCCTTGTTCTGGAACATCGCTTCGCTTTCCTTGTTAGGCCTTGTTACGGCGAACAATCTCGCGCTAGTCAAGCTTACGCTGATCCCCAAGCAGGCGGTTGGATTGAACACCGGTTTGCAGCAAGTCGCCACGAGTCTCGCAGGCGGCGTGTCTGCAAGCTTGTCGGGATGGCTGCTACATGTGGGGCACAGCTACACGCTGCCCATGCTTGCGATCTTCGCTTTCCTAGTACTCGGGGCCACCAGCGCCATCGTGCTGTTACGACGAAAGTGGGCGCCGAAGGTCAACGCAAGCAGAGATGACGACGCCTTGGCGCAAGCGCTGCGCGCGTCCGGGCGCACGCGCGCATAACCAGTCATGAAACTTCCACCCGAGACCTCATCGCCCTCCATGCAGGCCCGTTCCGATGACGTGACGTCCTTGTTGCGCCATGCACCGTTGACGCGCTTTTTGATCGCCCGCATCGGTTCCATCACCGCTCAACAGATGCTGATGCTGGCGATCAGTTGGCACATGTATGAATTGACATCGAGTGCGTGGGATCTGGGACTCGTGGGACTCTTCCAGTTTGTGCCGGGCCTTGCCACGACACTGATTGCAGGTCATTGCGCCGACCGCTTGCATCGCGGACAAATGGTTGCGGCGTGTCTTGCCCTCCAGGCTGTAGCAGCGACCTTGCTCTTGATCGCTAGTGCCACTCATAGCGTCACGCGAGACGCGCTGCTGGGGCTCTCTCTTGCGCTCGGCGCGATCAGGCCGTTCCAGATGGCGGGGCAGCAGGCGCTCTTGCCCATGCTTGTTCCTCCGAAGCTCCTTGCACGATCAATGGCGCTTAGCACCGTGGTTCAACAGATATCCGTGATCGCCGGACCTGCGTTGGGAGGGATTTTGTTTGCTGCCAGTGTGGTCACGGTGTATGTGACCGGTGCGGGCCTCTTCTGTATCAGCGCAGTGATGTACGCGTTCGTGCGCTATGACTACACTCCACTGCCGCGCGAACCCGTCACCGCCGATACGATTTTTGCGGGCCTGCGCTTCATCTGGAGCAATCCGCTGTTGCTCGGCGCCATTTCGCTCGATCTTTTTGCTGTCCTGTTCGGTGGTGCGACTGCATTGCTGCCTGTGTATGCAAGGCAAATTCTACATGCGGGACCGCAAGGACTGGGTCTGCTGCGCTCAGCGCCGGCAGTCGGTGCGTTATGCGTCGGGCTGTTTCTCTCCCGAAGGACCATCAACCGCGGTGTAGGCAAGAAGCTTTTGATTGCGGTAGCCATTTATGGTGTCTCCATCGTCGGGTTTGGACTATCTAGATGGTTCCCAGTGTCGTTATTCTTGCTGGCGATATCAGGTGGCGCGGACACGATCAGCGTGGTTGTACGGCAAACGTTGATCCAACTCGAAACGCCCGATCGTATGCGCGGACGCGTGGCGGCGGTGAATACGCTGTTTATCGGGGCGAGCAACCAACTCGGTGAATTTGAGTCCGGCGTGAGCGCGGCAGCGCTGGGCGTCATTGGCTCGGTCGTGGTCGGCGGCTCGGCAACAATACTGGTCAGCCTTGCATGGAGTCGCCTCTTCAAGCCGCTCGCTAGACGCGATGCGTTGCGTTGATGCCTGAACAACGACGAGGTCGCTTGCCCGATGTCCCGAACGACAAGCAAGGGTTCATCGATTTTGCCAAGGGCATCTTATGAGCAAGCGGACAATTGCTTCGACTTCTTTTTTCGTGGCTGGTTGGGACGGTTTGATAACGTCCGTGTGAAATGACCTGTGCGTTTGGGGAAGATGCCGTGCGTGCCAAACGCATCGAGGAGTGTCGCGGCTAACTCTGCAATTTATATTTACATTCTGAGTCTTTCAAGCAGTAGCGTGCACGCGCGTCATCAAGACGATCAGCTTTCCTCGATCGCGTTGGGCGCAGCAGGGCCCTTGATGCAACGCGCAATTTCTTCAGTCGTTCTGCCGGAGACATCAGGCATTTTCCTTCTGGCGATAAGCCCCATTTTCTGCATCGCATTGCACTGCAAATAAAGCAAACCTGACCGCTGTTTACGTTGGCTACCAAGGTCCGCTAGACTTATGGTTGTCGCTACGTGCAAGCCCGTGTCGTAGTGCGATCACGCAATGCTGGGGAGGTGTTGCTATGGAATCGCTCGTTAAAGCATTTGCAGCGCTGACCCTTGCTGCCCCAGTTATTTCCTTCGCGCAGGGACCTCAGCATTCTCTCACCCGCGCCCAAGTTCGCGCGGAGCTTTTACAAGCCGAAATTGCCGGCTATAGCCCGACTGCATGGGCGGATTTTCCTGATGGGGAACTTCAGGCTGCGGAGTATCGGGCAGCGGCGCGAAAGGCGGCCTCCGACCCGTTCAGTTATGGTGTAGGCTGGAAGGGGAACCTGCAGTCCGGTGACGTCGCAAGGTGATATGTCAGCGGCGCCGACGCCAAAGCAACATACGATGGGCTCAGGACCGCAGCGTTCGCATTGCAGTAATCTCTGAACATCGAAACTTATTGGGTTTGCTAGCGGAACGGCTTTAGCAAAGTCCGGGGTCAGGATCTGCCTAAACACCAATCCGCATAGGACGACGTACTACAGGTCTAGTCGACGTGTCGACAGCGGATCATCCTGCCCCTGCGCCGCAAGCAGTCGGCGGCGCTCTAAGAGCAGGTAATCTGTCGAACGTTTAAGCTCATCTGCCCGCTTGTTCGATTCCTTCAAAGATCGGACCGTATGCGGGGCTTGGATCGTTCCGGCGTTGAGCACGGATAGCTTCGGCGCGTCGCAGGCTTCCCGGGCAATCCCCAGTGCAACTACTGAGAGGGTTGTAACCCGCATTTTCGAGCTGCAAAAGGTCCGCTCGAACCTGTTCACGCGTGAGAGGCGCAGGCGATTGCGCGAAAGCGGCTACTGGACCCAATACGGCGATGACGATTAAAGTGGTCTTGAAAACGAACATGATGACGTACCCATTACGTGGAATTAAGCCGCGCATCTTCTGCGGCAACAGTTCACATTTCACACTAGGGTAAATACTTAGTCTATTGAATTAAATGGCGTGCAGCTTGAGAGTTTGGTTAGGGTGTCTACGATCCCACTTTTGATGAAAAAAGAGGTAGCAAGATAGAAATGTCGTGTTTTGCCACGGGCGCTCACGCTGGCGATCTCTTCGATGCAGGACATAGCGCTTCATTTTGTTGCCGCATGGTTGCCTCAGCGGCGGCGATAATTTCGCTTTGAGAGTCGACGGGCCCTTATTAGCGTAGTCGTTGCATCTGTCGCAAGCCTGTTTCCACGGCGGGTTCTTCACGCCATCGGATTCCACAACCAGTTTCGAAATGATTGAAGCTTTGAGCCATCGTGTACATGAGCTTGGCCGGCATCTACAGTTACACTGGACCGCCGAGCAGATTGTCGAGTATCGCGATTTGCTGGATCGCACTCCGACCGAGTTTGTCTTCGTTCATCTTGCTCGTGTACTCGTTACTGCCGGGCTACAACATGCCGCCACGCCGCTTGTCGAGCGGTGGCTAACGACCGGACGAGCATGGCTCAAGCTTTCGGCACCTTATCTTGATTCGATGGTCGGAGAGACAAATTCGTTCTCTGACGTCGACGCTATCGCACGTCATTGGGTCGAGTTGCGCCGGATAGGCTCGTAAGGGGCAGTGATTGGCCTTATACCTCGATAAGACCAGGTCCACATCCGGTGAAGCTCATTTCAAGCTTGAACCGATGGACGAGCGAGAGCGGGCTGGACAGCGCCAGCATTCGTCGTCATGTCTTGGTAGACAATCCCGCGAGGCTTTACGGCTTTAACTCAAGGTTGCGCTGCGAAGTTGACTCGACTCCACTTCGACGAGCGCAGATGACGATTGGATCGGTCGCGATTTTTGAATTGACATAAACTAAATGATCATTTTTTCGACTGTTGGGGCTTTTTAGAAATGTCCGGTTCGGGCGAATTATCGAGCTTTTATTTGACACACACGACACGACCATTGCCGCCCAGTTGCCCGTGACTCCTGTACGGCGGCCGCAACAGGACGTCCTGCGTATGACGCCAAACGGCTCAAAAAGGTTTCAGCAGGCTTCGCCAGTCGGGCAAGCTACCCTTGGGTTCGAGCGCCGTGGCCAGCGGCGCGGCGCGCGCCGCGAGTTCCTGTTGCACGTCGGCAATCGCGCTGGCGAGGGCGCTCGACATGCCCAAATTTTCGAGCATCAGCGCGGCTTCGCGCATTTCTTCGGAGCGTCGTTGTCCGTGCTCGACGACCCGGCCGATCAGATACGCTTCGTAGCCCTTATCCCACCCCATGCCTGGAAAACTTGCGGCGAGCGACGCGAGCACTCGGCCCTCGACGTCGAACTGTTTGGCCGCCAACATCGATTGAACACAAAGCGCCTCCATGCCTTTGATCAGGATGCTGCGGCACAACTTGATGGCTGAGGCGAGGCCGACTTCCTCCGCCACGGCTTCCGTGCGCATGCCCAGCCCGTTGAGAATGTCCGCGGTTTGCGCTGCGAGCCGCCCGCCCAATAGCATCGGCACCCTTAGACCTTGCGGCGGGACCGGGGCCATCACCGCGGCTTCCACGTAATCCGCGCCGTTGCGCTCGATCTGCTGGCAGTTGCGCCGCTTGACGGCGGGCGATACCGAATTGAGGTCGAGAAAGGTCTGACCGCTCGTCAGATATTCGGCGGCAGCCGTGGCGACTGCCTCTGCCTGGCTTGCTGTGACCACGGAGAAAACGAGTGGCGCATCGTGCAGTACGGTTGCGAGGTCCTCGGCCACATGGGCCTCGCAGTCGAATGCCCGCTGCGCGATCGTCGGCCGCGTCGCAGCGTCTTGCAGCTTGATGTCGAAGACTGACACTTCATGGCCGGCGGCGGCCAATGCTTGAGCGAAGATGGGCCCGACTTCTCCGAAGCCGATGATCGCGACGCGGCCTAAATGCTGATTGCTGTTCTGATCCATGCTCATTCTCTGCGAGTGAAGGTGTAAGTTGAAGGCGAGGGAGTCCGACCTGCACGCATTGTCAAAGCCAATGTTCAGTAGCGGATAGGGCGCAGGCTTGGCAAGCGCGTGACGGCCGTTGACGTAGGTGTCGAGTTTCTGCTGGTCAAACGTGCGCTCCCATTCCGTCAGCACGTGGACCGCAATCGAGTTGCCGATAACATCGGTAGTCGACGCGGCGGTCGCGAAGAAGTGGGCGATGCCGAAGCAGACCCGCTTCCGACAAAGGCAGGACGCGCCAAGACTGTAGCGTCGCCGCAAAGCCACCCCGCACGCCAGATACAGACAGCGGCCGTCGATATTGAAGCTATCGCCGGTCTTTTCCAGCTTGGTGAAGAGACGGGAACCGCGACCCTGACCCTTTGCCCAGGCTATTTACTATCTCCTCTTGCTGGTTCCATACCATGGCGAAGCTTGACGGAGTCAGCCTGGGGCGAGGCCAGAAAGGAGATCAGTTCCCCGGCGGGGGCATGCTGATCAGATGCCGTGCATACTGCAGCGGAGAAGACAGTAATGACCTGAATCCCGGGCGGCAGAGAGCCGATGACATCGATGCCCGGCAAGTGCATCAACTCGCTCAATTGCTGGAAACCCAACTCGACTTCCCCGCGCGCGACGAGCATGCCAACCGGAACGCCGGGCGGTGCCTGCACGATGCGCGGGGCGATGGTTTCAGCGATGCCCCAGCGCTCAAACAAGCGACTCAGGTGCGAGCCGCTCGGACCCGTCGAATAGCCGATGCCGCGTGCGGCCAGAATGGCGTCGCGAACGGCCGCTTCAGTGCCGATTTCGGGTCGCGGCGCCCCGGCTGCCACCGCAATCGCCACGCTTGAACGGGCCAGGTCGACTCGACTGCCCGGATCGATCCGGGCGGCCACGGCGAGCCGGTCGATCGCGTCGGCCGCAAGCACGACGATATCGAACGGTTCGCCTTCCTCGACGCGTCGGGCAGCGGCGACGCCTCCGACCGACTCAATGATCGCATGTCGTCCCGACTGTCGCTCGTATTCTGCGACCAGCTCGGCCAGCATTTGGCGCGTGGCCATCGACGAGATGCCAGTGATCTGCTTACTCATGGTTTGACCGATGGCCATGTTCTTTGCCCTTTAGTCGATATAGCGCAGTCCGGCCTGTTGCAACGGCTCGCGCATGTTGTACATATCCAGACCGAGCACACCCGAGGCCAGCTTCGCGCGCTTCTCGCCTTCGTTGGCTTCGCGCGTGGCCGCCTTTTCGAGAACCTCCTGCGCCGATGCCGCAGGCACCACGACCACACCGTCGTCGTCCGCAACGACGATATCGCCCGGCGTCACCAGCGCCCCGGCGCATACCACGGGGATGTTCACGGAGCCGAGCGTCGCTTTGACCGTTCCTTTGGACGAGATCGCGCGGCTCCATACCGGAAACTTCATCTCGGTCAGCACGCGCACGTCGCGCACGCCTGCGTCGATGATGAGCCCTCGCGCGCCGCGCGCCTTGAAGCTCGTCGCCAGCAGGTCGCCGAAAAAGCCGTCGGTGGAATCGGCCGTAACCCCGGCAACGACGACGTCGCCCTGCTGGATCTGCTCCGCTGCGACGTGCAGCATCCAGTTGTCGCCTGGTTGGAGCAGGACCGTAACGGCCGTGCCTCCCACCTGTGCGCCCGCGTAGATCGGACGCATGTAGGGCTTCATCAAGCCCACGCGCCCCATTGCCTCGTGAACGGTTGCGGACCCGAGCGCGCCAAGTTTGGCAGCCACATCGCTGTTCGCTCGCTGAATGTTGCGATACACGACTCCAAGTTCATACATGATCAATGTCCTTTCGTTTTGAGTGCCGCATCAAGGCGCGGGTAGACACGCCGCGCATTCCCCTCGAATATCTTGTAGCGCTCATCTGCATTGATGTGAGCGGCCTCGATGTAGCGCTTCGTATCGTCGAAATAGTTGCCCGTCTCCGGATCGATGCCACGCACAGCGCCAATCATCTCGCTCGCAAACAGAATGTTGTCCACGGGAATCACGTTCGTGAGGAGGTCGATGCCGGGCTGGTGATAGACGCAAGTGTCGAAGAACACATTGTTGAGCAGGTGGTCCTTCAGCAAGGGCTTTTTCAACTCCTGCGCAAGCCCGCGGAAGCGGCCCCAGTGGTACGGCACGGCGCCGCCGCCGTGCGGAATCACAAAGCGCAGGGTTGGAAAGTCGCGGAACAGGTCCGATGTGAGGCACTGCACGAACGCGGTCGTGTCAGCGTTCAGGTAATGTGCGCCTGTGGTGTGGAAGCACGCGTTGCAGCTCGTGCTGACGTGGATCATTGCGGGGATGTCGTACTCGACCATCTTCTCGTAGATCGGGTACCAGTAGCGGTCCGAGAGCGGCGGGCTGGTCCAGTGGCCGCCCGACGGATCCGGGTTGAGATTGATCGCCACGTTGCCGTACTGCTCCACACACTTGACGAGCTCAGGGATGCAGGTGGCCGTATCCACACCCGGGCTTTGCGGCAACATCGCGGCAGGGATGAAGTGATCGGGGAATAACTGGCTCACGCGGAAGCACAGTTCGTTGCAGATCGCAGCCCATGTGCTGGAGACTTCAAAGTCGCCGATGTGATGCGCCATGAAACTTGCCCGCGGGCTGAAGATCGTGAGGTCGAGGCCGCGTTCCTGCATGAGTCGCAGCTGATTGCTTTCGATCGACTCGCGCAACTCGCCGTCGCCGATGTGCAATTCGGACGCCATCGGCATCTCGGACGGATTTGTGATGCCCGCAATCTGACGGTTGCGCCACATTTCCAGCGCCTTGGGCGCGGTGGTGTAGTGGCCGTGAATGTCGATGATCATCGTCGCTCCAACTGATTGAATTACCAGCGCAACTACTCGAGTGCCATGCGCGCCGACTTCATTAATAAACCTTGTTCGCCTGCAGAGGCACCTCGTCCTAAAACGAATGCTGCATGCCGACACCGTAGGTACTGCCCGACGGATTTGCCGTCAGCTTGTCGTAGGAATAGACCGCATATACATACGTGCGCTTGGACAAAATATATTCATATGCCATAGATCCGGTGTTGCGCACGTTGCTATGATTCAGCGGCGCGCTGTGCTTCGTGCGCGCCCATTCGGCGAGAATCAGGTTCGACGGCGACAGCGGCACCGAGAGGCCCAGTTCATACGTATGCGAGCCGGTCTCGACATTGTTGTTACTGGTCATCTGCGCGGCCCCATAGAGCTTGATGAGCTTTGCATCGTATGCAGCGCCTGCGAGATACAGATATTGTCCGCTCGACGGCGCGACCGCCGCCGCCCGTACACGCTGCGCCGAGAGCACCGCTGTGAGCGGACCGCTTACGTATGTCAGATGCAAACCAATGTTGTCCTTCCCCTGCTGACCCGTAGTGCTGCTGACGCCGTAGATCGCCGTGCCGGTGAGTCCGCCATAGTTGGGTGAAACATACTCGACGGCGTTTGCCCAGACGGTGTCGCCGATTTGCGTATTGTTGTAACTTGCCGTGTACGACTGCACGATCAATGGGGAAAACACCACCGAGCCGCCGAACGGATTGACGAGGATCTGATTGAAATACGTCGGATTGGTTTGTTCACCAAATTTGAACGTGCCGTATGCGCCAGTCAAGCCGACATAGGCGTTGCGCGAGAACAAGCCATCCGTCGTATTGCGTCCCATCTGCCCTGTGTTCGGCCTGAAAAAGCTCTCGAGCGCGAAGAACACCGCATTGCCCCCACCAATGTCCTCTTTTCCGCGCATGCCCCAAAAAGAAGTCGTCATGCCGCCACCACCTTCCTGTACCGTGCTCGCACGCGTTGTGCTCAGCTTCGAGCTGTCGATATACATACCGATCAACCCATACAGCTGCACGGAAGAGGTCGACATCGACGCTGCACCGGCCGCTGCCTGCGAATCTTCTGCATACGCGGCAGGTGCGACGAGCCCGCTTGCCGCGAGCAATGCCGTGCCGAGGCGGGCAGTGTTGAGTTTCGGAAGCCTGTTGGTTCCGCTGTTTTTTGCTGACATCATGTTTCGTCTCCAAACCAGTTTGTAGTTTTATGCGCGAGCGCCTCCCGCCGCGTGCACGGGCAGCACACGCAGACAGCGAAACACACGAGGTTTTTCCCGCCGGCTAGTGGGTCATTCGATGTGACGGCGGGACAGTTCAGCGTTCAGTTTCGAACGGTCAAGCTCATGCTCCCAGGCGGACACCAACAAGGTGGCGACACCGTTACCGATGGTGTTGACAATCGCGAGCCCGGTTCCCATGAAGCGGTGAATGCCTAGGATAAGCACCATGCCGGACACCGGGATAATCGGGAAGACCAGCAGCGTCGAGGTCAGCATCACGAAGGCCGCACCAGCCACGCCGCTTGCGCCCTTGGACGTCAGCGTCGCGACGCCCACGAGCGTCAACTGCTGCGTGAGGCTGAGTTCAATGTTGAACGCCTGCGCGATAAACAGCACGGCCATCGTCAGATAGATGTTGGTGCCATCGAGATTGAACGAATAGCCGGCTGGAATCACGAGACCCACCACCGATTTCGAGCACCCGAGCCGTTCGAGCTTTTCGAGCATCTGCGGGAGCGCGGCCTCAGACGAACTGGTGCCGAGTACGATCAGGATTTCTTCGCGGATATAGCTCAGGAAACGCAGGATGCTGAAGCCGAGCAACCGGGAAATGATCCCGAGCACGATCAGCACGAAGAAGGCAAGTGTCAGGTAAAACGCGCCGATCAGCTTCAGCAGCGGCAGTACGGCACCGATGCCATAGGTGCCGATCGTGAACGCGATTGATCCAAACGCGCCGATCGCCGCGAACTTCATGATGATGTGGACAATGCCGAAGAACGTCTGTGCAAAGCGGTCGATCATGCTTACCAACGGCCGGCCGTATTCTCCCGTAGCCGCGAGCGCGGCGCCGAACAGCACGGAGATAAGGAGAATCTGCAGCACGTTGCCGGTCGAGAATGCGCTGACCACCGTGTCGGGAATGATGTGCATCAGAAACTCGACCGTATTCTGTTCATGCGCGGCAGTCGTATATCCGGCGAGCGCTTTGGTATCGATCGTCGCCGGATTCAGATTGAAGCCGTTGCCGGGACGAAACAGATGCCCGGCCACGAGCCCGATCACGAGCGACAGCGTCGATACCACTTCGAAATACAGCAGGGCCTTGCCGCCGACACGCCCGACCTTCTTTATGTCGCCCATGCCGGCCATGCCGGAGACGACGGTGCAGAAGATGATCGGGCCGATCACCATCTTGACGAGCTTGATGAACGCGTCGCCGAGCGGCTTCATCTGCACGGCGAGCGACGGCATGAAATGACCGAGCAGCACGCCGAGAAGGATCGCGACCAATAGGTGGAAATACAGCGTGCGATAGAACGGTTTCTTCGAACTGCGCGCGGGGGGCGTCATGACGGCACTGTCGTTCATGACGCCGTTCCCAAATTAGCCAAATCGGCCGAGCGGCCTGCTTGGCGCAGCATATCGGTCATGCTTGTCTCCTGATTTGAATGGTAAGCGCAAAGCCGGGCGGTGCCGGACTTGCGCCTGACTGCCATTCTTGATGTGGCAGTTCAAAAGTGAGTGAAGCGAATGGTTTGCTCAGAAACCGTAAAGCCGCGCGGGGTTCGTCACCAGCAGCTTTTCGCGCAACGCCGCGTCCGGACAGAAGCGGAACAGCAGATCGACCAGTTCGCCGTCGTTCGGCATGTCGTGGCTGATGTTCGGATGCGGCCAGTCGGTGCCCCACAGCACGCGGTCGGGCGCGGCTTCGATGAGCGTGCGCGCGAAGGGAATCGCATCGTCGAATGGACGGCGGCCCGCGGACACGCGTTCGGCCCCGCACACCTTGACCCATGCAAGCGGGTTGCGCATCAGTTCCAGAAGCTGGCGGAATGGCTGCTGATCGACTCCGGCGTCGGCGCGTACCCGGCCCATGTGGTCGATCACGAACGGCACCTTGATGCGTGCGATCCGCCCGGCGTATTGCAGGATGTCCTGCGCATCGAGATGCAGCACGACGTGCCAGCCGAGCCGCTCGATACGTTCGAGCACGCTGTCGAAAACGTCGAGATCGGGCGCACCGCCCAGATGTGCGACGAAATTGAAGCGCACGCCGCGCACGCCGCGCGCGTTGAGGTCGGCCAATTGTTCGTCGGTAACGTCGCCGTCGACGATCGCGACGCCGCGATAGCGTCCGTTGCCGCGTGCAATCGCATCCAGCATCGCGGTGTTGTCGGTGCCGTGGCAACTTGCCTGCACGATCACGCCGCGGCTAGCGCCGAGGAAATCGTGCAGCGCGACAAGGCGTTCGAATGGCGCGTCCGGCGGCGTATAACTGCGGTCCGGCGCATACGGAAAGACTTCGGCGGGGCCAAACACGTGGCAGTGCGCGTCGCAGGCGCCGGCGGGCAGGCGCTGCGCGGGTTGAACGGGAAGGGGATCGGGCGGCAGGCAGGATTTCATGAGCGTCGTCTCGATGTCATTGCCGCAGGGCGCGGCTTTCTGTGGTTGTAGACATTGTGGCCGCGGCCGTGCCTCGCTACAATCGCAATACTCAACTAGCTGATATGTAAAATTCACATGGCTCGTGCAAAATGGATCTGAAGCAGCTCGAGGCCTTCGTTCACGTCGCCGAACTCGGCAGTTTTACGCGCGCCGCGACTACGCTCGACACCAACCAGCCCGCCTTGAGCCGGCTGGTGCGACAACTGGAAGTGGAATTGCGGCACACGCTGCTCGAGCGCAACGGCCGCGGGGTGTCGCTCACGCCCGCCGGTCAGCGGATGCTCGCGCATGCGAAGGGTATCTTGCAGCAGATTCAGCGCGCCTCGCAGGATCTGGATGCGTTGCACGGCGCGCCTGGCGGCCATTTTGCTATTGGCATCACCCCGAGCTTTGCCAGGGTCGCCACGCATGAACTGGTGCGGGGTTTTCGCTCCTCATTTCCCGGGGCAACTATCTCGGTGGCTCAAGGCTTGTCCACCTATCTGATCGAATGGCTGATGATGGGCCGCATAGACGTGGCGGTTCTGTACGACACTTTCGATACGCCGTTGATCGACAAGCGAACCATCTTCACTGAAGAACTGTTTCTGATGGGCCCGGACAACGGCGCGGGCGGCGCCACGCACGACGAGACAGCGCGCGCGCCGCTAGCCGCGATCCCGTTACGGGAAATCACGCGTTATCCGCTCGTGATTCCCGGCCGCATGCACGCGATCCGGCGGATGGTTGAGGCGGCTGCCGCAGAGCAAGGCGTCAGGCTGCGGATCGAACTGGAGGTCGACGCGGTCACGTCGATTCTCGACCTCGTGAACGAGGGCATCGGCTACGCGGTGCTTTCGCTTAACGCGACCACTAGTGATGTACTCAAACGCCGCTTCCAGGTAATCCGCATTACCGAGCCGACGCTGTTCAGCCGCCTTGCGATTGCGACCAGCAGCAAGCACACGCTGTCACAACTGGCAATCCAGGCGATCGCGATGCTCGAATCCAGAATATTGCCGCTCTACGGCACTGCTGCCTGACCCTACGTTTACGTCGCAACCGGGGCCGGTCGTTGCTCGGGTATCTTCTGATCAGCAATCAATCCCTCATGGTCCAAAAAGTGGATGAGATCAACTGGTTGCGGGTTTTTCGAGCTGGTCGGATTTGTCTGCCAGCCCCGCCCAGACTGGGTTTCTGTGCGTCAGGTGAATCCTGAAGGCGCTCTACATGGGATGTCAGTGGATGATGCTGCCGATCGACAGCAATGACGAAGGCCACCGCGAAATCCACCACTCGCGTATCTACCGGATGATGCGCGCTGGCAGGCTGATGGCAGCATCGAGCGAATCTTTTCGGGCACGGTAGATCGACTTCATCAGGACCAGTTGCTGAGCTCTACGTCATTCACGGCGACGGCACGACGACCGCTGCGAAGAAAGGCGGAGACAACCTCGGGTATAGCGGGCACAAGCATCTCAAAGGCTGCAAGGTGGTCGCCTTTCGTGACCGCGACTGCAACGTCATCGCGCCGTTCGTGAATTCTCCCAATTTAGGAAGATTTGCGATCCTTTTCTAGCTGCTCCCGCAGCTCGGTCGGCCACGCTTCTGGGTGGTTCACAGGGAACTGTTCGTGCAACATCGTGGCCCTCAATTGTTCCGTCAACTCATGTTACCCAAAGAAGAGAGAGTGCACGATTTTGAGGGGAGCGCGGAGGCCGACGCCCTATCCAAAGGCAATTCAAGTGAGGACCGCGCATACATCCCGATACGCCGTCGGCGGCTGGTGTTGGGTCGGTTGACGACAGGCTGACACCAATTTACCCAAATGGGCAAGACTTGCTATCCATTATGGAAATACTATAATGGGAGTCAGCAATTAACCATTTGGGAAACGCCATGACCGCAGAAGCAATCGCAGGAAGGCAGCAATCGCGCAAAGCCAAGGTCGGCGCGCCGGCAGAGAAGCTGGCCGCCGCCACTCGTCTCGCGCATATCGATACCAGCGGGCTGGGCGCTGAAGACGACGACTTCAAGTTCTTTCTCGGCCTGGGCCCGATCGAGCAATCCGGCCTGATTCGCGACGGTATGGAAGCGATGATTGTCAGCCGAATCGCCAACGAGCTGCTGGACATTCCCGTGCAGTCGTTACTTGCCAGTCTGCGTCTTCCTAGCAGCACGATCAACCGCAAGATTTCCCAGGGCGAGCGGCTCAGCGCGAGTGAAGCGGACCGTGCCGCGCGCACGATGCTGATCTACGCGCAAGCCACGGACGTGCTCGAAGATGAGAAGCTGGCCGCCGAATGGTTGATGCGACCTAACGTCCAGTTGCGCGGCGAACGGCCGCTAGACATGCTGGATACGCAAACGGGGTTCGATCGCGTCCGCGACCTTCTTATGCGGCTTGAATATGGCGTCACCGTATGAAGGTGTTTCGTCTCGCGAAAGAGAAGCCCGGCAGGTACCGGGCTGATGACCTAAGTGGCAACGGTGCCGCCCTCGCAGGCGGTCGATGGAATCCGAGGGGCGTGCCTGTGCTGTACACGTGCTGCTATGCGTCGACGGCGGTCCTCGAGGCACGCGTGCACGCATCGGGCCTCCTTCCGGTGGCCAACTTTTATCTAGTCACATTGGAAGTGCCGGACAAGGCGGTGTCGAGCGCTTACGTCCCGGAGCTGCCCGACGACTGGGACGCGCTGGACCAAGATCCGGCCTCAACCGTCAATCTCGCGCGGAAATGGCTGGAGGAGGGCAAACGGCTCGTGATGCGAGTGCCGTCCGTAGTGTGCCCGAGTGACGACAATCTGATTCTGAATCCGGTGCATGCGAGCATGAAGCACGTACAGGTGTTGCACAAACAACGCTTCGAGCTCGACCGGCGACTTTTCAAGTGAACTCAGCGGCGATCGAGACTACTCGGTCGCCGAACGAACAAGACCAGGGCAGGCAGAGTGGTGCAGCATGAATCCCGCTGAAGCGAAAACGGCCCTTGAGCGTAATGACGATTACTTATTGCTCGGCGACTTAAGGCGATGTCGCTAGGGCGCCCGCTACCAGCAGGAGGTGCAGTTACGCTCCGCCTGGTCACGACCATTTAATTTAACATAATCTTATTTGTCGTTCGGATAACTAAATATATAATAGGAGCGCAACGTCGTGAGACCGGTGCGGGCGAACTTCGGCTAGTTGACGTGTTCCCAAAAGTGGCGAGTAAGCCTCGTTTCGGCGATGGCACCAATGATCACGGCCCCATCGCCGAGTAACGTTGGGGCGGCGGGGCTTCAGGAACGGTATGTTCCGTTACGGGCACGGCGGCAGGAGATACCGAAGGACGGAGGAAAGGTTCGTGTCCTGTCGATCCCTGCTATCCGGGACCGAGTGGTTCAAGGTGCACTCAGGCTCATATTGGAGCCGATCTTCGAGGCAGACTTCCAACCGGGGTCGTACGGTTATCTCACCGAGGTGGATCGGATGCTGGCGGGAGCTGGAAACGCGACTATGGTTGCCGGATTGCGGGCCATCGCGAAAGCGGTGGAATCACCACCGGCGCCTACCGGTGCGCGCGCCAGTTCTCGACCCTACCGATGAGCGGGTTGTGGAAACGGGGTTAAGGCGAGGATATTCGGGCACCGCCAAACGAAAGGGGCGGAAACAGACAAACCAAACCTAATGCTCCCGCGCCACAACTCGACTCTACCGAACCCCGTCCGCCGTTGAGCTCGAGAAGTGGGCTAGCATTGATCGATCCGCCCGGGCAGAAGTCCGAACCGTCTGAGCCATTCGTTGTCGATCGGCAACCGACCGCTCCGTCGCTGAAAAGGCCCTTCGACGGACCGCCTGGTTGTGCGGTTGGAAAATGCACATACAACATCTCGGCGACGACGTTAGCGACACGTTTGCTCCATGCCGTGCGTCGTCAATGGTTCTGCAGCCAACTCGAATAGGCTGGTCAAGTTTGCAGTTAACTTAGTCCCCTTGATCGGGAAGCCGGACGCCTCGCTGTTTTCGCAGCTATCCACTTCGCGTCGCCGCCCGGGCCGACTGCATGGCATGAAGCCATGCGCACGAAAAGCGCCATTTCTCGCGCTCTTCTACCCTCGCCACGGACGCTTTGCAGCTCATATTTGGTCTTATCAAGTCCGCCCAGGTACCCGTCAACATTGGCCGATGAATTGATCTCATCAGCGCCGAGTCTGAAGCCGGACCACGCGGGCAACTCGGACGTGACCCGTCGCTGTGCCTGCAATGGCGCTCACTAATCCTCGTTTGGAATGATTCATATCCCAGTTTCCTGTCTTCTCGACGCGGCATGGAATGGATAAATTCCATTCAACGAATCGGCACTCAGTCGAATGTCATGCACTCACTACCCGATAAAGGAAACATCATGGCTCACTTGTTCACCCCGAAAAAGGTCGGCGCCTATACCTTCTCGCACGGTGTGGTTCTGGCACCGATGACTCGCATGCGCACCATCCAGCCCGGCGATATCCCCAGCTCGATGATGGCCGATTTCTACGGCCAGCGTGCCTCGGAAGGCGGACTTGAAATCATCGAGGGAGTCAGCATTTCGATCCCCGCGCGCTCTTATCTAGGTGCGGCAAGCTTCTATCACGACGGTCAGATGGAAGGATGGAAGACAATCGCCAATGCGGTTCACGCCAAAGGCGGCCGCGCATTCATGCAGCTCATTCACGGCGGTCGTCAAAGCCACGTAGAGATGACCGGCGGCGTCGCGCCCTTGGCACCATCCGTCGTTCCTTTCGACGGCGTTGCGTTCACCAAGGATGGTTTCGTGCCGGTGTCACCGCACCGCGCACTCGAGATCGAGGAAATCCCCGGGATCATCGAAGAATTCCGAGTCGCGGCGCAACGTGCGCTTGAAGCCGGCTTCGATGGGGTGGAACTTCATGGCGCGAACGGCTACCTCGTCGACGAGTTCATCCAGGACGGCACCAACAAGCGCACGGATGCCTACGGCGGCCCGGTCGAGAACCGCGTGCGCTTCCTTCGCGAAGCGGTCGAAGCGCTGATTTCAGTGTGGGGCGCAGACCGCGTCGGCGTGCGCATCTCCCCGTCCGGCGAATGGGGCGGGATTTCCGACAGCAACCCGGAAGCCACGTTCAGCTATGTCGCGCAGGTGCTCGACCAGTACAAGCTCGCTTATCTCCACGTGATCGAACCGCGCATCAAGGGCGACGACACGCTGCACGAGGGCCATGCGCCGGTCGCGGTTAGTTATCTGCGCCCGCACTTCAATGGTCCGATCATTGCCGCCGGCGGGTTCGACGGCGACAGCGCCGAAGAGATCATCGCTTCCGGCGATGCAGACCTGGTCGCATTTGGTCGCCACTTCTCGTCGAACCCCGACCTGCCGTATCGCCTGAAAAACAAGTTGCCGCTCACGCCGTATGTGCGTGCCGCCTTCTGGGGCGGCGACGAAAAGCATTACTCGGATTTCCCGGCTTATTCACCCGCGTTGGAAACCACCGGGACCGCATGAAGTCACGCGGATCCTTCATTTCGCCTTTTCCGTTTCCGATCTCGAGGTTCTCATGTCACGCGTAATTAAATTTGCAACAGCAGGCGGCCCGGACGTTTTGGAATTCGTCGAGACAGAAATACTGGCTCCCGGACCTTCCGACGTTCGCATCAAGGTCAAGGCAATCGGCATCAACCGCGCCGAGTCAATGTGGCGCACCGACGTGTACATTGAGCCCGTCACTTTCCCCGCAGGGCTGGGCTATGAGGCGGCCGGTATCGTCGACGCAATCGGCTCGGAGGTCGCCGGCATCGCGGTGGGCGACGCAGTCAGCGTGATCCCGTCGTTTTCGATGAACCAGTACTTCACGTATGGCGAGGTCGTCACCCTACCGAGCTACGCGGTGGTGAAACACCCGACATCGCTTTCGTTCGCGGAAGCCGCCTCCGTTTGGATGATGTTCATGACGGCCTACGGCGCGCTCATCGAAGACGCCAATATCGGCAAGGGCGATGTCGTCCTGATTTCTGCGGCCTCCAGCAGCGTGGGGCTCGCGGCGATCCAGATCACCAACTATGCGGGCGCAACGCCTATTGCCCTGACCCGCACCTCCGCCAAGAAGCAGCAATTGCTCGATGCAGGCGCCGCGCACGTGATTGCCACCGATGAGGTCGACCTGGTGCGGGAAGTTATGCGCATTACCGCTGGCCAAGGCGCGCGCGTTGCGTTCGACCCGGTGGGCGGCCCGCACTTCCCGAAGCTCATCGCGGCCCTCACGTTTCAGGGCATCGTCTATCTCTACGGTGCGCTCGCCAAGGGCGACACCCCGCTGCCTGTTCTGGAAATGATTGCCAAGATGCCCGTCATCAAGGGGCATAACATCTGGCTGACGAGTGGTGATGAAGGCCGCCGTAAGGCTGCAGTTGCATACATTGTGAAGGGCTTCGAAAGCGGCGCGCTCAAGCCCGTGATCGATCGCACATTCAGGTTCGACGACATGGTGGAAGTGCATCGCTATCTGGAGAACAACGGTCAGTTCGGAAAGATCGTCGTGACGGTGTAAGGCTGGGTGTAAGGCCGATTCGCCCGCACAGCGGCTCATCGATCCAGTAGCAGGAAGGAAATTTAATCAGGTATCTTAAGGAGTTTGATAATGGCCAGCAAGCGAAAGATCCTTGTGACAGGTGCGACCGGACAGATTGGCGGCGAGCTTATCCGCGTCCTCGCCAACGACGACAGTGTTGAAATCGTCGCAGCCGCTCGCAATCCGGAGAAAGCGAAAAGCCTGGGCGTGCCGGTCGTGCGATTCGACTACGACCGCGAAGAGACCATTGCTCCGGCGCTCGAAGGCATCGACAGCATCTTTATGTTGACTGGCTATACCGTTGACATGCTCAAGCAAAGCTATGCCCTCGTGAACGCGGCGAAGCGAGCGGGCGTTAAGCACATCGTGCATCTGGGCGCGCCCGGAGACAACGACACCCGCGTCGCTCACTGGGCATGGCATCAGCTGGTAGAGCGGTATATTGAATGGTCGGGTTTCGCGTTCACGCATTTGCGGCCCGAGCTCTTCATGCAAAACCTGCTGGGCTATGGCGGCTCGCAGGAAGAGGGCAATGGCGCGATCCGCCACTATGTCGGGGATGCAAGCATCAGCTGGGTCGACGTGAAGGACGTTGCTGCCGTGGCCGCCGTGGTGCTTCAGCACCCGGAGGTGCACGCGGGCAAGGTGTATCACCTTGGCTACGATGCGAAAACCTACCCGGAAATCGCGGACATCCTCACGAAGGTCGTGGGTCAGACATTCACTTACGAATCCCGGCCGCCCAAAGAGTTTCTTGACGAGATGCTGGCCGCCGGCGCCGACGTCGCTTACATGAGCTGTGTGTATCAAAACTGGATCGACTACGAAGCGCGTGCAATCCCCGGCGCGGACGCGGTCTATGACAACTTCTTCGCATTGACCGGTCGCAAGCCGCGGACATGGGTCGAGTTCGCGAAAGAGAACGCAGCAGCGTTTCAATACTGATCCGGTGACTTAACTGTGCAAGCAGGTCGGTCACGCATCGCAGTGAGGCGAGGAAAATATGCTTGAATATTTCGAGTCAGAGAACTTTCTGCTTCAGAAAGGCGGCGTGCTCCCGATCGCGCGTTTGGCCTATCGAACGATTGGCAGCCTGAACGCCGCAAAAGACAATGTCGTCCTTATTCCCTCCTGGTACTCAGGTACGGATGAAGACAGTGAAGCCGTTTTTTGCGGGGAAGGACGGGCGATCAATTCGCAAGACCATTTCATCGTGTTCACTAACCTGCTGGGTAACGGTCGATCGAGCTCGCCATCCAACACCCCTTCGCCGAATGATCGCGCTCGATTCCCGACCGTGACCTATCTCGACAATGTACGGCTTCAGCACGAACTGTTGACCACGGCACTGGGCATTCAAAAAATCAGGCTCGTTGCCGGATGGTCGATGGGTGCGGCACAGGCTTATCAATGGGCAGCCCAGTATCCGGAGATGGTTGAACGCGCCGCGCCGATCGCCGGTTCGGCCCGGACTGCATCGTTCAACCGGGTGTTCCTTTTTTCGATGAGGCGCGCGCTGGAACTCGATCCCGCGTTCGAGGCCGGTTATTACAGGCGCCCTCCGGTCGACGGTATCAAGGCGTTGGCAACGATCTATGCGGGCTGGGGCGTCTCTGAAGCTTTTTATCGGTTGAAGGCCTACGCAGCTTTGGGTGCCGACAATCACGAAGAATTCGTCAAGTTTTTCTGGGAACCGACCTTTCTCAAGCACGACGCCAATGATCTTCTGGCTCAACTCGCAACCTGGGAATATGGCGATATCAGCGATAACAGCCTATACAAGAAAGACCTCGTCGCTGCGCTGTCGGCGATCAAGGCGCGCACTATTGTGTCGCCTGTCGACCTGGACCGCTTTTTCCCGCCGGTCGATAGCCTGGCCGAGGCCGAACACATGCCGAATGGCGAATGTAAGACGATCAAATCGATATGGGGGCACATGGCTCCGGTCGAACCAGACGCTCAAAGGCAGATCGACGCATCGCTGTCGGCGTTGCTCGCGGCTCCATGAAGAATGAGGAGAGAAACCATGTCAGACGTGAAACGCAACATCCTGATCACGGGTGCAACGGGCCAAGTGGGCAGTGCGGTGATCCGCGCACTCAAGGGTCACGACGCGATCAACCTGATCGCGGCTGGCCGATCACAAGAAAAGGCCGCGACTCTCGGCGTCGCTTGGCGAAAACTCGACTACGACGACGTATCGACGATGGGACCGGCACTGCAGGATATTGATTCGGTGTTCATGGTGACTGACTATACCGTCGGCATGCTACGCCAGAGCAAAGCCTTTATTAATGCAGCAAAGCGCGCCGGCGTTCGTCATATCGTTCATCTGGGCGCGCCCGGTGACGACGATACGAATGTGGATCACTGGGGATGGCATCAATTCATTGAGCGATATATTGAATGGAGCGGCTTCTCGTTCACGCATCTCCGGCCCGAGATTTTTATGCAGAATCTGCTGGGGTACGGCGGAGCTAAACCGATCAAGGACGGTGTAATTCGTCATTATGTTGGCGACGCAAAGATCTGCTGGGTTGATATCGACGATATTGCTGCGGTAGCGGCTGAGTGTCTTCGCGATACCTCCAGGCACGGCGGCCAGACATATCGACTCGGCTATGACGCAAAAACCTATCATGAAGTAGCGACAATTCTTTCATCGGCGACTCAGCAACAGTTCAGGTATGAGGCGCGGCCCGCGGCCGAGTTCCTTGAGAAGGTGCTGGCTGCAGGCGCCGACTATGCCTACATGCAGTGCGCGCACAACAATTACCATAACTACGCGACGGGCAAGATCCCCGGCGCCGACTACACGTTCGATAACTTCGAAACCATCACTGGCCGCAAACCTGCACGCTGGGAAGACTTCGCCGCGCGCCACAAGGCGGAATTTCACTACGAGTGAAAGCGGCCAGTTGTGACGACGACAAGCCGGCTATACATCATGACCCGCCGCTCAACTGGCAAGACAGTGCTCCACAAAGGCGGCGAACTGCCTGGCTTTCGTACTTGCCTGTCGTCCAGTCGGATACACCGCCGACAAGCTGATGGACGGAAGCATCCATTCGTCCATCACGGATACGACTGCGCCTGACTTCAGTTCCGGCGTGAACGACCATTCGGACACGATGGTGAGGCCAATGCCCGCGATCACGGCCGCGCGTACCCCTTCAGTCGCAGTAATCTTCACGCGCCCTTGCATCTTGATCGAAATCTCGGCGGTCTCCTTACAAAACGTCCAATCTTCTCCGCCACCATCCCGTGTATAGATAACAGCCCGATGGCTAAGGAGATCGGCCGGTTCCTGGGGCGTGCCGTAACGTTCGAAATACGCCGGAGTACCGATGACGCGACGTCGAGCCTCACTGATCTTGCGGGCGGTCATGTTGGAGTCGGCCAGATTGCCCATGCGCAGGGCGACGTCGATACCTTCATTCACGAGGTCGATATTCCGATCGTCGAGAACGAGTTCAAGCTCAAGGTTGGGATGTTCTTCCAGGAATTCCGGCAGACGCGGCACGATATGCAGTCGCGCAAAGCACACGGCGGCCGACACCCGGAGCTTGCCCGACAAACCCGAGGCCGACCCGCGGGCGGCCAGCACGGCCTCGTCAGTCTCCTCGACAGCCCGCTTTGCGCGCAGGTAGAAGCTATGGCCGGCCTCCGTTGGCGTAAGCGCGCGTGTCGACCTCAGCAAGAGCTTGACCCCCAGCCATTCCTCGAGTTGCGCAATTGCCTTCGACACGGCGGGTTGGCCAACGTCGTAGTGCCGGGCGGTTGCTGAGAACGAGCCGGTATCGACCACGCGTATAAATATCTCGATAGCGGCGAGACGATCCATCGTGATTCTCCTTTGGAATAAGCGCTATGCGATTCTGCACCTTCCACGCATCGGGCAGGATGGATAAATTGATTCCTTCGAGGTCCTTTCGTGCCTCAGGGGATGGGTATGTCAGTCGCACACATGAGAGAAAGCGTATCAAGCAAGCAAGCAGACGCGGACGCCGAACTGGCTGTTGCCGCGTCATTGAGGGCGTTGTCGAGAGCGCTGCGCGCGGGAGTACGCGCGCCGTTATTCACTCTGACAGACGTGAATGGGCGCAAGGTGGTCCTCGAAGAGTTGCTCCATGCGGGTCCGGTCGTGCTGCATTTCTTTAGGGGCCCGTGGTGTTCATTCGGAGAGAAAGGACTCGCCGAATTGGCGGCTATCTACCAGAAGGTGGCTGAGTTGGGCGCAAGCGCCGTGGCAATTGCACCGCCCTGCATGGCTCCCGCGCAGAGCGTCCCGATGCCGATGCGCGAATTGCTGGATATCGACATGAAGGTGGCGCGCGCGTATGGACTCGCGTTCGATCTTCCGGCCGCTCTGCGGCCCAAGTACGAGGCGCTGGGTTATGTGCCGCCGCCCAAGGGTCGAGCCGGTACCTGCCTGGTTCCGTTGCCTGCTACGTATTTGTTGGATAGCGATGGCATCGTCGCCCTCGCTTTCATCGACGTGGATTACCGCCGGCACGTTAATCCAGGTTCGCTGCTGATAGCGTTGCGGGCCTTGCGAGACAGACACGAGTCACCTCGTCGCGCGGCGCGCCTTTGAACCTGTCGGCTTTGGACTTTCTCCGGCTCCTCGACGGGACCGACCGCTGTGACAGCTTCCAACTGCAATGGTCACTCAGGCATCAGACGGGCCGCCAACGTCACAGCTTGGTGGCATCAATGACGCCACCGAGGGAGCTGAATTTGAGCCGACCGTTGCAGTCGGCTTGTTTGCCAATTCGATTGGGAAATATTTACTCGCAAGCAGACGGTCTCTGGCCCTGACATCCCATAATCCCGTCTAGGTTTGCTAGACGGGCTGCTCCTCTTCCGGCTGTTCTTTGCCGGAGTGACGTCCGAACTGCCATGAAAGGTGGCTGAAAGGGTGCCGTCGCGTTGAAAATAGGGCTTGGAGGATATCGCGGTGCGCAAGTACATCGGCCGCCTGCTCGGGCACTTCAATCTGCGCGACGTCACGCTCGGCCCCCCGTGCGTCAATGATCCTTCGCGAGATTGAGATCTACCGACGGTTGAGCGGCAAGATAGCGGCTGATTTCCATGAGCAAATCGTTCGGCGCGGAGGATTTGCGCAACAGCATGAACGGCTCGGGAAAATCGCGAAGCGCTTGATCAGACAGCAGCTCTCCGGTGATGAATGCAACAGGAATGGTGCCCGCCCAGGCGAAGTGGCGCCTGATCCGCCCGGCCACATCCTTGCCAGTCGCGCTGTTACGCAGCCGGATATCGGTGACGATCAGATCCGGGATGCGGCTGTCATCGGCAAGGATGGCTTCGAATCCCGTCATTGACTCCGCAGCGTACACGAGCGCTCCCGCGCGCGAAAAAAGCCGCCGCAGCCCTTCGAGGACGATCGGTTCATCGTCGCATAGCAGAATGAACATGCCGCTGAGATCGGGCGCGCATACCTCGATATCTCGTTCGTTCGCTTCAGTTGCCGGATTCAATGCCGATACCATCGCGTAGAGCGAAAAATGCGACCCACGCCCTTCGAGCGACGCGAAACTCATGTCATGACCGTGCAAAAGCCGGACTACGCGCTGCACGATCGACAGCCCTAGTCCCAGCCCTTTCGAACGGTCGCGCCCCGGATTGTTGATCTGATAATACTCGGCGAAAATCGCCTCCCGATGCGCGGGCGCAATGCCGATCCCGGTGTCCCATACGTCGACGCGCAGCCGCTCCCCAAGTTGTACCCAGCCCAGCACTACGCCGCCCGACGAGGTGTTCTTGATTGCATTTGATACGAGATTGGAGACGGCCCGCTTGAAGAGCGAACGGTCGGTCTCGATGAACGGCGGTCGAGCTCGCCTTCCCGCGATTCTGAAATCGATACCGCGCAACCGTGCCATCTCCCGGTGTTGCTCGAAAACTTCGGTTAACACATCATGCGCATTGACCGGCGTGAGGCGGGTAGCATACGATCCCAACTCGCTATAGTCCTGTATGTCCTTGAACATGGCGAGAATATCGGACGCAGTCTCCTCAATGACATTGAGGTCTCGACCCACCGCGCGTTCGTCGCTAATGTTGGTCCGGGCACTGCGGATAAAAAGGTTGATGGCAGCGAGCGGCTGCTGGATATCGTGATACGCCGATGAAAAGAATCGCTCCTTCTCCCGTATCAGCTCTTGCATGCGCCGGTTCTGATCGTTGACCACGCGCGACGCCGCTTCAATGCGCGCCTTGGCCGCGCGCAAGGTACGCCGAAATATGAACTCGCGTCTCGCGCTTCGCTCCAGCGGGATACTGACGACCAGACCGATGACATAGGTCATGGTCGGCATCCCGCCGCGGTCAATAACCATTTTCAGGTGCGCACCGAAGCTCCCTCCGAAAGGCAAAAAATAGAGCATCAGCAGATTACTGGCCACGCATATCCCGATCAGCCACGCTGCCGTGATCATTCTGAGCCGGAAGGCGCCGAATATCATGAACAGCGACAACATCTGGATCCCGTAAGCTTCTCGCCAAAGCACACCGCCAACGTAAATCTGCATCAATCTGAGGACGGCAAACCAGCCGCTGAGTGTCCAGATGCTGAGCAGCCCGACGGCCCAGCGCTCGTCGAATGCGCGTGGGGTCCAAAGCAGCACGGGGATCAGCATGCCGATAGATCCGAGGAATCTAACGAGAATGATTTCGTTGCGGTGCAGATGGGTGGGATCGAGTACATCCATCCGCCCGAGGTCATGGATGGAAAACACGATCCACAATCCAGTGAAGATTGCGATGGCCAACTTTCGCTGTCCGGAGAAGCGCCGCGCATAGTCTTTTCGGAACGCACGTTCCTGAGCCGCCGATCTGAACCTGTGCACCACTAAGCTCGACGATCTCATCACGATGCTCGATCAGGAATGTCGCCGTCCGCAAATACGGCGGCGTGTCATCGGCAACAGAATAGCAGCACGTCATTCGAGGAGGTATACACAAATGTAGCGGTATCAAAGTGTTCTGCCCGCTTCTGTTGGTCATCGCTTTATTTCAGCCCGATTGCTCGCCGCATAGCGGCGGTGAGTCCTTGCTAGTACAACCGGGAGGCGAACGGCCCTTTCTCGCCTCCCGGATTGGCAACCCTGATCACGAGCATCCTGGTGCGGCCGTTCGCCATTGTGCTCACGCATATGTCGGCGCGCGAAGCCTCGGTACATGAGAGGGGAGCGCGCGCGAAGTACGTGTTCCGAAGCCTTGCCCCCGCAGTCATCAATTCAATAGTCTGGCCGCCCATGTCCGGCGCGGTACTTAGCTTTTGCCGGATAAACGCTGCCGGAGCCCGTCCCACCTCCGCGAATATCGGCGCACCGAAATGCGGCATTTGCGGAAATGCGCTTACGAGCGCTCGCATGGTGGCCGTGCGCAAGTCGTGCCTTAACTCGAGCTTGCCCGCGCTAGCGCCAGACTAGCCATGCTGCAAGCGGCGCACACGGGCATATTCGGGGCTCTCGAGAAAACAGGTGCACATGGCGCAGCGGATTGTCCGGTCCAGCCCAATCCCTATTTCGCAAACAACCTCGCGATGACTTCGGTATGTGCTTTAGCGCACAGTGCCGACGGCTGGGCGAAACTACCTTACAACGGTGTCGGAAAAAAGCCCATGTGGCAAAACGTGGTACCGAAGAATGATTCGTATTATTGATTAGTTATCCTTTATCAAATTTACCCGGGTCCGAGCAATGCCCAAGGTTAGCGTTCTGCTGCCGATCTACAACGTCGAGCCGTACATCGCAGACTGCTTGAGTTCGTTGGTGGCACAAACAACGGCCGACTTCGAGATTATCGCGGTCGACGACGCCAGTCCCGATCGTTCGGGCTCCATTGTGCAGACCATTCTTGGTGCTCAGCGCCAGATCCCGTGGAGACTCATCCGCAACGACAACAATAAAGGGCTTGCGGAGACACGCAGGATTGCCGCCGAGGCGTCGAGCGGCGACTATGTCCTGTGCGTCGACAGCGACGACCGCGTTCACCCCGATCTCGTCCAGACCGTCATTCGCGAAGCCGACCTGACGAGCGCCGACGTCGTAGTATTCGCCGCGACCTGTATGGAGGCCTCAGGAAAGGTCAAGTACCTGGTGAATTCCGGCGACGGAATCATCACCGGATTACAGGCAGTGGAAAAGATCTTGGATCTTTCGCTGGACGCGTATTGCTGGAACAAGCTCGTGCGCCGATCGATTTTCGATGCCGTCAACCATCCGTGCGGTCTGATTTACGAAGATATTTGCGTCTCGATACAGACGCTCAGCCGCTCTAAAGTCGTTCGCTTAATCCCCGACCAGCTTTACTTTTATATCGTTCGTGAAACCGGCATTTCTACCAGCTTCAATCCAAAAATCACCGATTTGTTCGCGATCATGGATCTCGTCGAGCGGGATACTGCGTCCCTGCCGATACAGGACTACGCAAAACTGCTTTTCCGGCTTCGGTACATCTACGGATTCAGAACGATTGCATTCCAGGCAGCCGAGCGTGCGCCCGATTTCAGCCATGCGCGGCCCATTCTGCTTAGCGTGGCGAACCGGCTCCGGTTGTCGCATATCCGCAGAATGTACTTGGACAATCGTCCACGGCTTTCCGTCGCCATGTTGCTGCTCAAGGTACACCCGTGGCTCTTCTATAATTTCGCAAGAGCGTTCGGCCGCAACTGACGTACGTATGGGCGGAACCTGAAACCAACATTGGCAATATCGGCTCTGCGCGCATAAGGCTGGCTTGCTATCGAGATCCGCTTCCTGCAGGTGTTTTTGACGAACCGCATAGTCGTTGACTTGCCTGATCCCATGACGCCACGGTAGCCGCGCTACAAAGCGATCATCCAAAGTTTAGATGTTGCGATCGAACAGAAGCTAACCGGTTGTCTCGAACGGTTCCGGACAGATCGCAAACCGTCCGCCAGCAATTAGACAAATTAGCGGGCTCTTGCGCCCGATCCTACTGCCTGGGCTGTATCCGCAGTGCACCGTAAAGCGCGCTGCCCATCACGCGTCCGTTGGCATCGATCACCGGTTGCGAGTAGAAGCTGTTGAAGCGTGCGCCTCCCAGCACATAATGAAACTTTGACTTCCCAGTTGCCCAATCGATACCCTCCAGGGTCCATTGGTCGTTTCGCGCACCCACCATATACGCGACGCCCGAACCGGTCGAGACAAACGGCACGCCGTTAATGTCACTGGCATCGTTGTTGACCCAGGCCGGATCAAGCGTTCGCGTCTCCGGATTCCACTCGAACTTTTGCACTCCATGTGGTTCATATTCCTTCAGGTACGCGAGACGCCCGAGGAACATCTGCTTTGATTGCCGGTCGCCCAGGATCGCGGCGGGCACGTTATGGGGCTCATCGTTCACCACCAGCATGCCGTATCCGGAAGTCACCACCGACTGTTCAGATTGCGCCGCAGCTTCGCCGCCCACAAGATCCGCGCTTCCTAATACAGCCGCACTCCTGCGGCATGTCCACATAATGTCCATCGGGTCTCTGCCGTGGTAAATTCCCGCCTCGCTTAGATTACGGAGGAAAAATGTTGGCGCGCCTGACCGCTTACTCCAGCGAAACATCATTGGACGGGGTGCTGATTTGGCGCTTTAACATTGGCTTGGTCGGCGGAATTTATGGGTGGTTTCGTAGTTCAGGTATGGTTTTTTGAACGATGTTATGCGCAGGTGCAGGCTTATCCACCGAGCTTGCCTGTGGACAAGCCGAG
>NZ_JBLKRU010000049.1:0-355 GCF_047608185.1 Caballeronia eucalypticola | reverse complement strand
GTGCCTTTCACTGGCACACAAGGCGGCTTGTCCACAGGTGCGAAGCACTCGGTGGGTAAGCCGTGGCAGCACGCTACCCTTTAGCTGCCGGTTTTTCCCGGGCTTCGAGAAACCTGTATAGCCTGCGACAGGTGGCATCCAGGGAGTCTTGATCAGTCTGGCTGATGCGTGGCCAGATCAGAGGGCCGCCGTCTGGTTCTATCAACTCGGCGATGGCCTCTTGCGCGGGCAGTTTCTTGAGCCTGGTGTCCTCGTAACGCCTGCGGATCAATTCACCTCCCAGCAGCCAGAGATTGTCGCGATGGCGTCGCAGTGTCTTGGGCGTGAGTTCGCGGCTCAGCAGGTCAAGCAGGAA